>NZ_JBZEGG010000003.1:26556-265415 GCF_058313095.1 Pseudogemmobacter sp. TB195 | reverse complement strand
TTAAGGCAGATCACGCCGCGCGCGTCGAATCCTTCCGGCAGCGCGGTCATGCGCGCGCGCATCGCCGCAAGCGTCTCACCCTCAGGCAGGTGGCGGACATGCGGCGCAAAGCCGAAAGGCTCGCGGTAGGTTGCGAGAATCATGCCAGTCTCCGGTATCCAACAATTCGGCCGGCCACACTGAAATGTGAGACCGGCACCACGGCGGTCAGGGTGGCGCGCATCACGTGCATCACCCGCCGCTCATCCACCATCACGCCGACATGGGCGATTCTGCGCCCCGTTGCGGTCGTGGTCATCAGGGCGACCGCAAGAGGCTCGGGACCGCATTCGACCCAGCCATCATCCTTGCTGCCTTCCATCTGGCGGGAAACGCGGATCAGGTCGCGGGCGCTGATCTCGCCATAGGACGGCAGATCCACGCCGAGCCGGTCGCAGTAGATCGCCCTTACCAGCCCCCAGCAGTCATAGGCATGCGGTCCGCGCCCGCCGTACTCAAACGGCAGGCCGATATAACGAGACCACCAATCCATCAGCGAAACAGCCCCGGCGTGCGGCTCTGCGTGGCGCGCTTCCCGGGCCATGGCTCCTGCGTGTAATCCCGCAGCATCACCGTGCCGGTCACCTCCAGCGCGTTCACCGTGACATCGATCAGGTCGAAATACCGGAAGCCGTAGATTGCCGAGGATCCTCCCGCCAGTTCGGCGCGCGGAATGACCGAGAGGTCGAAGTCGGCAGTGCTGCGAGCCTCCAGCATCACCTGCGCCCGGTCGGTCACCGTGCGGATTGCCTCGCCAATCCGCCGGTCAACGTTCTGGATCCTGATCTGCGTCGTCGGCGCCTGATCCTCATCGGTCAGGAGCTGGAACTCAAATGGGCAACCGATGAATTCCAGCCCACCGACCGTGAAGGCCAGCGGATCGCTGACAACCCGGATCGGCTCGACCAGATTGCGGTGTTCGATGGTCAGGAAACCCAGCAGCGCATTCGGGCTGGCCGGCGCCTGCAGATCCTCGCGGATTTCAGGGGTGATCTGTCTAACCATCGAATTTGAACCCGTCTTTGTCGATGAGGCGCCCGCCTTCTTCCTGCAGGATCAGATCCGCCTCCTCCTGGGCGATGAAGGTCGGCGGTATGTTCCCGGCATGAGACATGATCGAGAAGGACAGGCTGATCCGCCGGCGGTCGCTGCCGAAGGGGATGTTGCCGATCTTTTTCACCTGATAGGGAGGGTCGCTTTTGACGATCTTCCATGGGCTGACATCCCGGGTGATCGGATGCTGCCACACAAAGGGGTAGACCCCGAAGCGCAGCGGCCCCTTGTACCAGGTCTGGAACAGCCTGAACTGATCGAGGCTGATCGGCGCCAGCTCGACCGAATACACCTCCGGCGTCCAGCTGCTCAGCGGGCGCTCGACCGGCGGCATACGGCTGTCCGTCTCGAAGGATAGGCGGTTGTCCCGCAGCCCGCCCTGCGGCGATAGCGGCATGATGCAGGACGGCACGCCCTCGGGCCAGTCGATTATGGGCGTCGACATCAGCGGATCACCTTAGGCTTCTGCACGCCATTGGCCTTCAAACCCTTGGCCGCCCTTCCGCTTGCGAGGGATTCATTGAGATAGATGTCGAACATCTGCCGACCATCCGGCCCGCGCCGCTGCTCAGTGCGGGTCACATCAACCGCAGGGCCTTCGTTTCGGATATTGATCACCGGTGCCGCACCGCCACCGCCACCGCCCGCCCGCGATACACTAGGAAGGGACGGCGTTCCGACATAGCCGCCATTGGCATAGCTGCCCTTTATGCCACGGCGAAGCGCGTCAAAAGCTGATGGACCGCCAGCCTTGCGCACCGTCTCGGCGTCCATGACGTATTCGCCCTTATGGACCACGCCGGCAGGCTGATACTTGCCGCCGGGGCCTGTGAAACCGCCGGCGGCAAAGCCGAGCGGCACAATGCCCGAGGCACCGAATACGCCAGGCAAGAGCCGCGCCAGTTGCATCTTTATCGCGATCATCGCCAGCTCTTTGCCCAGATCCTTGAGGGCGCCCTGGGGGTCAGTGAATGCTTTTTCAAACGCCTGGCTGAGACTGTCCGCAACCGATTGCCCAATAGCCTCCAGCCGCTCCAGCCGCGCATTCGCTTCTTCATTCGCCGACGCCGCTTTCTCCCACTCGCTGGCAAGCTCCGAAACGCGGGCCCGCAATTCCGGCGTGACCTTGAGGCCCTTGTTTTGCAGCTCCTGCAGAAGCTCGGCCTCTTTGCGCGCTCGCTCAACAGATTTGCCGTAGCCGACCTGGGCGCCCGTCAGGCTATTGAGGGCAGTGGTTTCCGCCTTCATGCCCTCGATCTCTTTGAGAATTGCATCATCAAAGCGCTCGGCGGCCTTGTTGCCACCGCCTTTTTTACCACCACCCCGGCGGGCCTCGTCGGCGGCGATGTTCTCTCGGGCGAGCATTTCCGCCTGCGATTTCAGCAGGCCTGGCCGCTCTTTCAGGATGCGGTTCACCTCATCCTCGATGGCCTTGCCTTCCTTTGAGAGGTTGTTCCGGCGGCGCTGCTCGGCGATATAGGCCTCGTTTTCGCGCTCGCGCTCCCTGTCAGCCCGATCAGATGAATGCCGCCCTGTGTTGCTGTCAGGCCCGCCGCCGCCCAGTGCTGCGACCTCTGCATTTGCAGCGCGAGTTTCCGCGCGCAACGCTGAGATCCAATCAATGGCGAAAGTGATTGCGTTTACCAGATTGCCAAAGCTTGGGTTGGCCTTGCCGAGCGTCTCAAGTTCCGTCAGTGCACTCTGCGCGGCTTCTTCACTCTCGCCCGCCTTGTCGATGATGTTGATCAGGGCGTTCACTACATTGTTGTCGAGATTGCCTTGAGCCTTCACGCTTTCGAGGTGTGCTCGCAGATCGGAAAGCTTCTGATTTGCTTGATCAAGTTCAGTCGCGCCACCCATTGCAGCCAGGCTTGTTTCACCGGCACGTGCAATCGACGCTACATTAACAAGCTCCGCAACGAGGGCCTTGGCATTTTTACTGAGATCGACCGTTTCTATCTTGATGGCTTCCTCATAAAACTGCCGGGCAGAAATGGTGTTGTCATTCCATGCTGCGCCTAGTTCACGGATCCTCCTCAGTGCTTCTGCGTCCACGTCCTCGAAGCCGCTGTCGCCGAAATTGAGCCACCCGGCCTCAAGGCCCAAGCCCTCACGGGCTTTTTGCATGGCCACTGCAAGACGGGTATCCCTGAGAGCCTCCAACTCGAGCCTCAGATCCTTGATTCTGCGCTGAGCCTCGCGGCCGGAAAGCTTGTCCAATGAATCGGCTACAGCATCCACCCCCTCCGCAGCCGGCTTCGTGTAAAGGCCAAGGCGCTCCATCTCTCTCGTGAGATTATCCGTGCGCTCCTCGGCTTCTTGCGCTGAGGCGGCGTAGGAGAACATTGCATAGGTGACGGCGCCACCAAAAACCACGCCGAGCGGGCCCGCCAATGCCGTCAGGCCGCCAAGCGCAGTACTGAGGCCGGTCATGGTGACTGCCGCACGCATAATCCCAAGAAACTTGGTAAGCTGCTCGCCAGCCAAACCGAGACCAGCAATCATTCTTAACAATGACCGCCCGACAAGTGCGCCTGCTATGACACCTGCCAACCTGAGCACGATATCAGCCGTGCGGTCAAAGTTGTCAGCCAGCGCATTAAGTCCTGCAACGAGACGTTGCGATGCAGAGAGGCTGCTGTCGGTCTGACCAATATACTGGGTGAATGCATTGCTGACCCGCGTTATGCCGTCCTGAATTGTGGCATTTGTCGTGGCATATGCCGCCTGTATCTTCGGCCCGGCGGCGAGGATCGCCTTGAAAACACCCTCGGATGTGATCAGCCCCTCTTCGCCAAGCTTTTTGAGACCTGCGATGCTGACCTTGTAGTAATCGGCGATAGCTTGCGCGAGGATTGGCGCGTTCTCCCGCACCGAGCGAAGCTCATCACCCTGCAGCGTGCCAGAGCCGAGACCCTGTGAAAGCTGGAGAATACCAGCGGCCTGTTCAGAAGCTGCGGCGCCGCCGGCCTTGAACGCTTTGTTGACGATCTCAGTCGCCTTGGCGACCTCCATCTCCGACTTGGCAACGCCGGACGTGGAACGCATCAGCTTCGCGTAAAGGTCGACCGTTTCGGTGATGCCGCTGCGGGTCTCATCCGCGATCTTGTTCAGATCCTCAAGGCTGCGCGCCTGCATGCCAGAAATCTGCGATGCAGCATTTATCTTGTTCTGAGCCACGGTCCAGGCATCAGCGTACCGCGCCACCTCACGCACTGAGAGGGCAGTGCTGATCGCGGCAAGTGGCGCAATGAACGAGCTCGCCGAACGCTGCATGATGCCGTCCAGCTTCTTGTTCATGGACCGCGCGCGGTTCTCGATCTCGCGAGCTTGCTTGTTCATGATGCCAGAAGCACGCGTCATTGCGCGTTCATAGCCCTTGATGTCCGCCGACAGCTGGACGATCAATTTATCAAGATCAGTTGCCATGGAGGATTCTCACTTGCTTAAGGCATTCGTCGCATCTTGCGCCATAGGCGCTATTTCCACCCCTGCATCGGCGGAGTTTATCCTCGACCTTTCACCGGGAGAGGTTCGCAAAGCCGCCGGAGAGATTATTGTCAGGGATTTAGTCATTGGCGACGAAGCGCACATCTATACGACGCTGTGCCACTATGAAAATCAGGCCTATGTTGACGGTGATTGGCCGGTCCTCAAACAAATCTCGAAATCCAGTCATTCCGTCAAAGTGCGAAAGATACCAGGTGGGTCATTTGAAATGACCGTTATACCGGGCGAGAGCCCTTATGAGACTAAGGAGGCTTTTATTGCAGCGCTTTTGGCCCGAAGCTGGGACACCCCATGCGAAGGGTTCAAAAACGACCCCAGTCGATACTTTCCTATCTCAAGCTTTGATGGGAAGTCCCGAAGCTCCGATGTTTTGAAAGCACAATAGGCTGCTGCCTTAATGCATCCGATCCTTGATCCCCTGCCAGAGATCATCCTCATCCTGCTGTGACAGTCCGGTATTTTCGCCACCGTGAACCGCATTCCAGCCCGCCAGTGCCGCGCCAAATTGCCAAAGGGAAGCATCGCCTATTTCGGCAATACTCATTCCTGCAGCTCTTCCGTTTCCGTAGATTTGCGCGAACCGGATTCTTCCTCGGGGGAGCGGTTCGCGCTGGTCTCGCTTTCCCCCTCCGGCTTTTCCGGCTCATCCTCCGGGACACCCTGCAGGGCCGTCCCGATGATCGCGAATGCCATGGGGATGTTCTCGGCGAGCTGGCCCTCACCGACATAAGCCCGGACGAGTTTCAAAGCCTGCACTGCCTGCATGCCCCCGCCGATCAGGCCCAGCCTGATGGTGTCGATCACATAGGCAGGGCTGGCATCCTTCGGCGGGCTGACGCCCGTCTGCCCGGAAACCAGCATCATCGAAAGCGCCCACTGGATATACCACGGGCCCGCATCGGTCTTTTCCTGCAACTCGGCGAGCTGCGCGATCCCCAGGCGGAAGGGATAAGTCCCATCCGCCCAGTCCATCACGATTTGCGCGTTCCGGGTCATTACGAACCCGTCGAACGAGCATAGACGATTTCACCGTCCGACTGCATCGAAACCGAGACGTTCACGCGCTCGCCCTGCGCGCCGGTGATTTCGAAGGACTCGAGGTGGAAGAGACCCGTATAAATGTCGCTGTCGCCATCGGGATATTCCAGCTCGACCTCGCATTCGATGCTTTCGATATCGTCGAGCGCCGCTTCCCAGATGGGGACTGCCGATTTTGCGAGGACGCCGTCGCCGCTGATGGTGGCCGACATGCTCTGCACATCGCGTTCAACCCATGCCGGCGCATCGGGATCATCACAATCCGGCACATTGACCTCGCCCAGCGTCTTGTTGCGGGTGAAGGACTTCGACGTAAACCCGCAGGGGGCAGTGAAAACGGCGGGCGTGTTCCCATCCGACAGGCGGACGAAAAACTTGCCGAACCGGACGGTTACAGGCTTGGCCATGACTGGCTCCATGATTGGGAAAGGCCTTGCCCAAGGGCATTCGGGGCGACCTGACGTGCAGGATGAGTTCAGCCGCCGGCGGCGACTTTTTTCGCGGCAGCGCGAACCGCTGTGCTGATTTTGCTCCTAACGCTGCGCCTGTTTGCGCGCCAAGAGACATAGAAATATGGCTGAGCGTCCATCTTGGTGGTGCCGAACTCCACCCATCGGGCATAGAAGGCGTCGGCTGAGCCAAGGCCCTTGTCACGCGATCCGGCGTATATGGAGATGGTCAGGTCACCCCCGACACCAGCTCCCCGCAGCGTCGCGATAACCATCGATCCGCGTGGTGCCTGCCCCCAGGTCCAGCCAATGCTATCCCTGAGCGCCCCCGCCTGCCTCCGGCGATCCGGCTCTTTCAGGACCGGGACGAGGCTCTTCATCATCGCGACGATCTGATCGGCCGCCTCCGCCATCTTCTTGCGAATGAGATCCTTCGCCACCTTCGGTAGCCGCTTCAGCTTCCGCTCCAGCCGCGCCAGCCCGATTATCGTCGTCCCTCGCGCCATTAGCCGCGGCCGGATTTGTTGATTTGACCGCAGCCCCCTTCGCCAGTGCGGCGGTGCCACAGCGCCGTGTGACGCAAATGCGCATCCCGGGCGAATACCGGATCGACACGCCCGGCTTGGGCTTCCACCGAAATGCCTCTGTAAACTCGACCCACATCAGCCATCCTCATCTATCAGCGCCCGCACATTAACGATGCCATGGGCGATCTTCTCATCGGGGTCACCCACGACACGGCTGCTCTGGACCTCGATCAGCACCAGCGTGAAAGGTGCGGGAGGCGCCAGTTCGGCGCCATGCAGAGCCCTTTTCACCGCACCGCAGATCTGCTTAGCCAGCAACTGCGAGCCATCCTCCTCCGTCCAGATATCGATCTGCTGGAAGCATTCAGCCCCATCGATGCATTCGGCGCTGTCGTCGATCTCCTGAGATGGCCCGAGGGTGATGTAGGGCTCAACCGCATCGCGAGGAGCGTTATCCCAGATCTTCTGGCCGAGCAGTGACGTCACGCCTGTATTGGCGCGAAGAGCGGCAATCAGCGCGATCTGGAGGGCGGCGGACGCGCTCATCGGCTCGATGCGATCTTCTCGAGGGTGTCGAGTTTATCGCGCGCTTGATCGATGGTCATACCCTCGGCACTGGAGGCTAAGATCGCAACAAGGCAAAAAGCCAACATCACGATAAACCCGGCCCACTGCATGGCAGCGCTACCAACCAAGACACCAGGCCCAAAGATAACTGCGGCGAAAACCGCTGACTTCAGAACGCTGATCCAGAGAGGCTGCCGCTTCTCTCCGCCTGTAATGTGAATGCGCACATCTTTCCTCATGCCGCCTTCCCCCCTTCGATTACGATGTAGACCCATTGCCGGTCGGTGATGCTATCCACCTCACGGATTGAATAGCGCTGGCCGGGCAACGCATCGCCGGGCTCGCCACTGGGCAGTCCGCGCCGCAGATCCCGCGCGCGGTCACTGGTGGTAATGCCGCGTGCCGCCTCGCACTGCCGGATACGCAGCTTGTAGATCGGCCGGCCCTCAAGCCGGGCGGCCTCGACCACCTCTGAGCCCCGAGAATAAATCACCTGTGCACGGCAGGCGTGCTGCAGCGCCCATCCCGGCGCCGTGACCCCACCAGGCCCCTCTACGGTGCCGTGCCGGTCGAAGGCGAAGCGCTCATTAAGATCACCTGCGGCAACCATCAGAACGCGAAGCTCCTGTGCATCGCCACCATCTCACGCACGCCGAGCGGCACTGGAGCGATGGCCTCTCCTGCCGCCTCGCGATTGGCATACCAATGGGCCACCAGCATGCGCGTCGCCTGAACCAGCTTTGCCGGGATGTTTCCGGAGCCTATGCCGGCAGTGAAATTGACGATTGCGGATGTCACCCCGGCCACGCCATCAACCACCAACATCCCGGCACGAATTTCATATCGCGACGGGTCAACAGTGATCGTAGCGCCGAGTTCGTCGACATAAGAGACCGCCGATATCTCGGCGCGCGGATAGCCGTTGAAGTTGAGGCAGAAACCAGAACCGGTTGCCTTGAACGGCGTGCGCAGGAGGATCGTCTGGCAAACATCCTGCACATAGTCGACGGCGGCCGCGATGTAGCCCGCGATCAGCGTGTCATCATCCTCGAAGTCGGCAGCGAGGCAGTGAGCCTTCGCATCTGGCAAACTCAGCACCTCGCCCACCGGCGCTCCGGATTGTACGACCTGCATCATCTGCCGAAGCCCTTCCGTTCATAAATGCTGCGCTCAGGGAAGCGCGCGCCGATCCACCGCATGAAACCCGGGTCGCGGGTGACGGCGTCGGCCGTCGAAAGCACGTCGAGGTCAGCATCTGGCCGTGACCAACGGCGCATCTTCACATCTTCCCGCCGCGTCGAGGGGCGAGGATACAGATTGTGATAAAGCGTCCGCAGCAGAAAACGCTGACCAGAGAACTCCGCGTCCAGTTTCAGCAGCTTAGCGCGATTGTAGACAGTTGGGGTGTGCAGTCCGAACCAGATCGGGTCCTGGATGGCTTCGCTGATCAACAGATCTCGGGTTGCCTCGACCATAAGGCGGTAATCACCCTTCGGCTGACAGGTCGCGAGGTAGTCAGCAATAGTGCCTCGGTTCTCGTGACGGAACTGCCATGGCTTCAGCAAAAATATGTCGTCATTCATCACCAGGACACGCGACGATTTCACCTCAGAGAGCGCCGCGACGATGTTGGCCCGGCTCGATGTGTATCGGCAGGCGCTCCGGCGCACCGAAACGCAGATAAGATCTTCCGAGGCGAAGCGTGGTCGGTCACCGGCGACAATGACTCGCCCGTGATGGGCTAGCGCGAGCGAGCGCAGGGAGTAACGGAGGTCGCAGTCAGCGTGATCGGCCCGGTATGGATAGACAACATCGAGCATGCGCACCTCCGATGAAACGGGCGACCGGAGCCGCCCGAGACGATGTTACGAGCCAGAGGCGTCCGAAAGGTCGCCGTGGACGATGCCCTCGGGGCGCAGGGTCTCCAGCTGCAGTCGTTCCTCCAGGAGGATGGTCACGAGGTTTTTGATACTGTTATATATCAATGCATTACAGGCACTTGTTGCGCCCTTGTCGCATTGAACGATGCGGCAATGCGATTTGCCGATGCAGAAACGTGGTCGGTTTCGTCGATCAGATAGGCATAAACGTCCAAGGTCGTGCGAACATTCTTGTGTCCGATCATCTTGGGCAGGCTCATGAGAGGCACCCCTTCGGCAATCATAAGGGACACAGCTGCATGCCGCAGTGCATGCAAGGTGAAGGCAGGCCGCCCCGTTGCGGGATCCATCAGCCCGGCTTGCTCCATGAGGCCGCACCAAGCGCCATAGGCAGACCCCGCCGTCAACGGAACTCCGGTGCGAGCAACGATCACAAGCCCCTCGCGCGGCGGGATTATCAGATCAAGGCTATCGCGCCGATCCCAGAACCGCTTGACGCGCTGATTGACCACGCTGCGCCCCGCGCCCTCAGCGACCACCTTTTCCCGGATCGTCCAATAGGTCGCAATGTCCTCAAGTGCGGCAATCACCGGCTCGGTGAGTGGCACGTCACGATTTCCGGCCTGCGTCTTGGGGCACTTGATCCCCTCTAGCTCGCTGCTCGAATACCGCACGCGAAGGGAGCGCTTCTCGAAGTTGATGCAGTCCCAATGTAAGCCAAAGCTCTCACCCGGTCGCAGCCCACAGAACACGCCAAGCGCCAGCGCCAGCTTCATATTGAGCGAGGTCAGAAGCTGCTTCTCGGAAGGCAGATCGAAGGCAGCCCCCAGAAGGGTTTGAATATCCTCTCGGCTTGGCACCTTCTCGCGCTTAACGTGTTTTGGCAGGCGGATCTTATGGTCCTTGAGGATATTGCGCCTAAGCCATCGCCGCGACACAGCAAAGTCGAGAACGCTGTAGATGCTGGAATAGACCCCCAGAACCGTATTCGGTGCCAGCACCAGCCGCAGATCATCGATCAGCTTCTGGATGGTATCAGGCTCAATTTCGGATAGCTTCTTGCGGCCGATCTGCGGGACGCAGTGATTTTCCAGACGGATACGGTAATTCTTGACGCAGCCCCGTGTTACATCGCCTATGCGCTGGCGGTGCTGATACTCCTTCAGGAACTCCTCCACCGCGACGGAAAAGGCGATGGTTTCGCCCGACGCCGTATGCACACCGCGCTGTATCTCGCCCTCGATCTCCACCCGCCGCCGGTCGGCATCCTTCTTCTTCTCGAACGTCTCCTGCCGCCGCTTGCCGTTCTGATCGGTATAATTGATCACCCACGCCTCGGCCTCTTTGCCGTTATGGGTCCACTTGCGCTTGCGCACAGTTGCCATTGTCTGGCCCTCCTATGTCGTGAAAGCCCCCGACCGAAGCCGGGGGCCGTGGTGTCAATCGTCGCCGAATACCGGCCGCTCGGCCTGAAGCACGATCTGGTCAAAGAGCTTCTCGCCAACGGGACAGGGCTTGCGATAGTCGCCATCCCGATAGCAGACCGCATGAGCGATGCGCCTCATATCCCTGTAGGTGACGGGCCGGTTATAGGCTCGCCAGAACTGGAACTTCTGCCAAAGCGCCCGAGGGCTTTTCCCGGTCAGATAGACTTTCCCCAGTATGGTCACGCTGCGCCTCATACCTCGCCCCTCCGCCGCTGTTCGTTGCGAACGGCGCTGATGATCGTGGTATGATCCCGGCCCAAAGCCATGCCGATCCGGGGATAGCTCATGCCGTGACGCCGGGCGATGTAGCAGACCAACTCCCGCACCCGGCAGTCATCAGCCTTGCGGCTGCGCCCGAAGATGACGGCAGGCTTGATCCCGGCTTCTGCCGCGACCTGCCGGGCGATCTCGCGCACGGTGACGCGCTGGGCATTCATGGATGCCATATCGGCTTGGGTCAGTATCATACCTTTGCCTCCATCCGGCGCATGGCCTTCTGGGTGATCTTGCTGGCAAGGCGCTGATGGATCACAGCGTTGGCAAGGAAATCAGGGCTGAAATCTTCGGGCCGGTCGCCCAAGGCGTCCAGCGCCAGCGTGAGCATGTCGTGAAGCTCGCCCCACTGTTCAGCAGGAAGCACAGGCCGGGCGGCCTCGGTGATGATGTTGGTCATGGTTTCACTCTCGGAAAATGGCTTCTGACGGCCATCGCCAGTGACAGACTGGCAGCCGGGGGGTCAGAACTTGCCGAGAGACAAGCCGAACGTTTTTAAGGTTTCCCTCTGGACAGCACGTTCGACCCCGGCCAATATAGCCAGGACGAACGCACCGCCAAGCGCGTTCAAATGTTCGCCGCCCTTCCTCGCCAAAGGAAGGCACCTCGCCAAAGGTGATGCGGCTATCTCGGTCCGGGTTCTGACGCCCACGGACACAATGCCCCCAGATTATCCCCAGATCAAGCAAAACCCCTCGGGGGGAGCCTTGACCCGCGCGGCCCTCTCGACCAGCCTGCGACAAACGGAGGCTTAGATGAGATTCTCGCTCGCCGCATTCGCACTGACCTGTTGCATCCTCTCGCCTGCCTCGGCGCAGGAGGGGGCCAAGATCATCTGCGAAAATGTGTATCCTGGCGCGCTGGATCTTACAGGTACGCTGGGCCAGCTATCTCCAGCCTTCCAGCGGATCTATGATCTGATGCCCGACCCGGAGAAGCCGAAGTTTGCGGAGGTTTTGGCGGCTGACAAAGACCTGGCGGTCGCGCTGGAGCGATACCGAGCCGCCTTTGTCGCCGCCTGCGCCGATCAGGCCGCACCCGGTAAAGCATCTGCGCCATAGAAGGCCGCTGCTGCGATCTCTGCCGCCAGCACAATATACCGGCTGGCAATGTCGTGATCGAAGTGCTTGACCATGATTGCCTCGGTCTCGGCAGCGTGGCGATGAGCCGCCATGTGTGGGGCCATTCTGACCAGAGGATCCTTGGCGCTGGCCATTCCACCGGCCAGCCCGTGTTTGATCACAGCCCGCACAAAGGCGGTGCGGTATGCGCCTTCTGATACCTGCCCGCCCGATGCCATCGCTAGGACGGCATCCTTTAGCGCGTTCACCATTTCCAGAGCGCTTGCCTTACTTTCGTCCTCCGCCGCCCGCAGGTGCGCGCCATGAAGACTGAAGGCGGTCTCTTTCCCGAGAAAAGGACGGGTGATTTTGGTCTGCATCAATTCTTCTCCAATTTATCTGATTACCTTGGGCTTCTGCACGCCATTGGCCTTCAGGCCTTTGGCGGCCCTTCCACTGGCCAGAGATTCATTCAGGTAGATGTCGAACATCTGCCGACCATCCGGCCCGCGCCGCTGCTCTGTGCGGGTCACATCAACCGCCGGGCCTTCGTTTCGGATATTGATCACCGGCGCCGCGCCACCGCCGCCCACCCGCGAGACTGTCGGGATCGAGGGAGTGCCGACATAGCCGCCATTGGCATAGCTGCCCTTTATGCCACGGCGAAGCGCATCAAAAGCTGATGGACCACCAGCCTTGCGGACCGTATCAGCGTCCATGACGTACTCGCCCTTATGGACCACGCCGGCAGGCTGATACTTGCCACCGGGGCCGGTGTAGCCGCCGCCCTCGAAGCCAAGCGGAATAATGCCCCCAGCACCGAAAACGCCAGGAAGCATCTTCATAAGCTGCATCTTGATCGCAATCATGGCGAGCTGCTTGCCTAAATCCTCCAGCGCTCGCTTAGGATCATCGAAAGCGCTGGTGAAAGCGCTGCTCAGGGCGCTTGCGACTGACTGCGCCACAGGTTGCAGATCCTGCAATTTCTGCTTGGCCGCGCTGGCTTGCGCCTCATCGATAAGGCCTTTGGCTCGCATCTTATCAATGCGCTCGAATTGATCCGCCAGTTTCTCTGTCGGTGATTTAAGGCTCTCGATCAGCGTCTTGGCTTCGGCCAGAAGCCGATTATCTTCTTTCTGGGCGTCGGTCAGCTTGCCGCCGCCCTTCCCCTTGCCGGCCTTGGGTGGCGTGCCCCAGTCAACACCACCAATGCCGTTGGGCGCGGCACGTGGCCGCTGGTCCCTGGAGACCCCCGGCTGAATGGTATTGCCCGCATCATCCGTATTCGCCTGCTTTCGCAGGGCAATAGCCTCTGCGATGCGCTTACGGATCGCATCGCCCAGAGCTTCGACCCCACGGATGGCAGCGTCCATCCAACTTGCTTCCGGCGCCGATTTCGCCAACTGCCGCATCAAGCTTTCGGTCTCGAGCAGCTTGCCGTTCAGTTCACCCCCCTTGAGGGTGCTTTCCGCAAGAATGTCATTGGCAACCCCAGCCGAAGCGGCCATTTCCGCAAAGGTCTCTGCGCCCTGCATTGCCGTCAGTGCCAAGCTCAGATCTCGAACCTGCTGAACAGTCAGGCCCATCTCGCCGGCAGCCTCGGTCAGCTTCGCGGTAAGCATCTGAACAATTTCGTAGTTGTCCTGCCACAGGTCCGGGCTGTCGGTCTTGCTGATATTCGCGAGCCTAGCCTGCGCCGCCTCCAAGTCAGTCAGAACGCTCAGCGCGCCGCTGATTTCCTCGCGCAGTGCGGTCGCGGTTTCACTCGCTTTGAGGTTGGCGTTGTTGATCGCGAAATTCTTCTGCCGTTCCAGCAGCATCAGGATCTCGGCATTGATCTCGCCATACTTGTCGAGCATCGCCTGCAATCCCTGGGCGGAATAGTTCTGCGATATCTGGTTCACCTCAGTGACCGACTGCTGGAGCGCCTTGATATTCTCGTCCAGAGATTTCGTCTCGATGCCCATTGATGCCAAAGCAACCGATATCGCCGGGAATGCGACGGCGGCCAATGTGCCGAGAATTGGGGCAACAATCCCGAGAGTGCCGCCCAATGCCGAGAAGCCGCCCAGAACCTGCGGCATCTGCATGCCCAGAACCCTGAGCGCATCCGTGCCCATCGAAACCTGCACCGCGACGTCGCCGATCTGGTTGGCAGTGTTCTGCAAGACGAAGCGCTGCGCCCCGGACACCTGTCCGAGCTTGGCCCAGCCCTGCGCCTGCCCGTTGAGGCTGGTTTCTACCTTCTTCCCCGCCCGCGTGGTCGCGCCGTCGATATTGGCGGCCATCTTCGTCACCCGCGCCTCGGCCTGCGCGATGGAGGTGGCGAACTTCTTTATGTTCAGCGCAAGCTCGGCCTGAAGTGGTTCCGTCATTTGCCCCATACCTTCTTCATCTCTCGGATCGCAGCGCCATGGACAACCTTGCGAAAATCCTTGTTGGTGAGCCTCAGCACGGGAAAGAAATAGGGCTGCGCCCTGCGCCCCTTCACCCCAAACTCGATATATCTGGCGATATCGGCGTCAAAGCTGCCCTGCCGTGAGGCATCTCGAGCGCGCCGCCCCGAGCTTCTCGATTGCGCCCGTTTAGTTTCGGAGCTGCCCGCATAGATTGTGATGATGCTGCCAGTTCCTGCGTCAACGGAGCCGACTGATAGCGAGCCCTCTGGAGCCTTGCCCCATGTCCAGCCGATGCTGTCGCGAAGCGCGCCGGTTTTAACTGGCACCTGAGCTTTCATCATCCTGACAACCTTCGCAGCGTGCTTTTCCATCGCAGCCTTGGCAGCGAATTTTGCAGGCTCTGGCAGCGCCTGCAGGCGTGATTTGAACTTGTCGAGGTTCTTCATTGCTTCCTCCAGGCCTCGTGCTGGGCACACCGATGCCCCCCTGATTGGCCAGCCGACCCGTACCCCCCCTTTCGCCCCAACGAGAGTGCAAACGAACCGGGGGCGCGGGTCTGGTGGTCAGGCCCCCCCTCTTAAAAATGAAGGGGGGGCCGGCTCGCGTCGATCAGGATTCGCTGTCGAAGCTGCCTTTGGTGAAGGCCGCAGCATGGCGCACCGCAAGCGCCACCCGTTCCTCAGCCAGCACGGTGATCATGTTGCGGACAAAGTTGTCCCGGTCCTCGCTCGATACCAGCACGCGCGGCGACCAGCGGTCATACAGCGTTGCCCCGGCACGGAAGGCACCGACAAGGAAGCTGCCGGCATCAACCGCCTTAGTTTCGACCACTGGCAGGCCAAAGAGCATGGGCGTGATGGCGGCCCCGGGTGCTCCAAGGATATAGCGCCCCTCGGCATCCTTGATCAGCCGCATGGTCATCCAGTCAGACGGGTGCAGCAGGATCGCATCTGCCGGGAACTCAGCCAGCGCATTCTGCAGAAGGGCCGCCCCGATGGTGTCGATCTGGTTGTCGAGCGCGATGGAGATCGGTGACACGAAGGCTGTGGCTTGGGGCACGATGCCATGCAGGTTCGCGCCGACGTTGTTGCCATTCACCAGCTGCTGCTCTTCCTTCTCGCGCAGCCCGGCAATCAGCTCATTGTCGATGATGTCGCGCAGCTGGGGAAGATCCTCGAGCACCTGCCGCGAGGCCTGCGTCCAATGGGCGATGACCTTGGTGTTGAGCTGGCGAAGCTCGAAGGCCAGATTGCTTTCCGGCTTCAGCGCCCCCTCGGCCACGGTATCCGCGCCGGTGGCCTGTTCGGTCTGGGCCGCATATTCGACCTGACCCGTCGAAACGGAAATGACCGGCAGGAGGTCGCGGATCGTCAGCTTGCGGCGCGGCATCATTGCCGCACTCGGGTCGTGGAAAGCCTGGCCCAGTGCGCCGCCCGAAGTCGTGCCAGTGGTGATTGCCTTCACCGACAGGTCAATCCCGACCTTGGCCGGACGGCTGGTGCTGTCTGAGATGAAGTCAGGCAGCGCCTTGGCCTCGATCACCTGTTCGCCCCAGCTCTTCTGGAGAATGGCTCCGCCGCCCCCGGTGCGGAAACGGGTCATCATGTCGGACACGGCATCCCCCAGGTCGACGATGCTCTTTTCAGTCTTGTCGATGCGATGGGTCGTGGCCTGGGCCAGATCCCCGATCTTTGACAGGATAGCCTGCATCGGATCAGCGTCCTTCCGGGCGAGGTGGCGGCCAGCGGCCAGAGCGGCGGCGATGGCGATGGTGGTCTTGGTGGTCTGCATCTCAGATGCTCCTGATCTTGAGGGACGCCGCGTCGAGCGCGCGCGCAATCTGGTTGGTCATGTCGTGATCGAGGGGTGGGGGTTGTTCCGGCCCATTGAGGGCGGAGAAGCCGCCGGCCGCGAACTTGATGGCGGCCGCCTTCGACAGCCCGGCATCGCGGAGGAAATCGACCGCGGCGGCCTTGCTGGCGATATGCTTCACAGCGAAGATCTGCGCCGCCGGATTGGCCGGTGCCGTCACGATGCTGATTTCGGCAAGGTCGAGGTCGGTGATTTCCCATGCCCCCTTGCCGAGATATGAGCGCGCACCGTCTGGCGTGATGTAGCCAATGGACAGACCACCAGCATCGCCCGCGACGATATGCTCAAATGCCTCTCGCCCGGCAGCGGTCTTGAGGTTGATCTGCCCGCGAACGTGCAGCCCCTTTTCGTCCTCAGCCATATCGAGCCAGCGACCGATTGGCTGCTCAAGCCGGTGCGACCAGAGCATGGCGGGCAAGGTGCCCTGCGTGCGGTGGTCCTTGAGCGTCCGCGAGAAGGCGCCAGAGCGAACAATGTCACCGTGCCGATCCGGTTGGCCGTCGAAGGTGCTGGCATAGCCCTCGATAATGCCCGCCGCCGTAGCTTTGACCGCCAAGGGCAGAGCGGGCGCAATCGAAAGCGCGTTATTGAACTTTTCACTGGGGGTCATGGTTCTCTCGCCAAGACATGGAAAAACGACAGGGAAGCCCTGCGTTGAACCTCGCGCCCGGTATGGTTGCCGGTGCTGTCGAAGGCGGTGCGTTGGTATGTCGGCAAGCCGAGACGCAATCGAACCGCCTGAAATATAGCACGGAATCCGGACGCGAGGGAAGACTTATTGCGCCTCGACCTCATCCGCGAGCATGCGGAAGACATTGGCCGCGCCGGACGCGCCGTGCCACAGAACAAGCTTTTCCGCGCAATGGGCGAACATCCGGCCAAGGATCATTTCAACATCAGCCCCACTGGCGAGCATCTGCCCAACAGCGTCTTGTATGATCTGATCAGAGGCCTGCGCAGTGATCGAGGTGGTCTTGGTGGTGATGGTCATGTTGACATCCTCTGCTGTGAATAATGTTGGCGACAACGCAGGCGGCACAGCCACCGTCTGGCAGTCGGTCGAAACTCGTAGGGGATGGAGATTCTTAGAGTGTCCCCCTCAGAGGGACAGGCTCAGGGTCAAAAAGGGCCTGTTCGTCCCCCTCAGAGGGACAGGGTGGCCGGTTTTCGGCGGTGCTGGATGATCAAACGTCCCCCTCAGAGGGACAGGGTGTCCCTATCTGAGGGACAGGCTTTTGATTTTTGGGCCGGGCATCTTACCCTTCTTGACCGGGTAATCACTGCCCTCAGACCAGAGCATAAACTCTTGCGTGGCGGTCCTGTTATCGGGCGTACCAATCTCGGTCAGTCGCCAGACGGTTGCCCGACCCTCACCGCTCGATCCTAGCGCCCCGATCTGCCGAGGCACCAAAAAGCCCTTGGCTTGCAGCTCGTGAAAGACCGCCTGCGCCCTGTTCTTGCCCGTGCCCAAGTATTCCGCCGCCTCTCGCACCGACATGCTGAAAAGCCCGTTCTTTTGCCCGTGTGCCCCGGCCCGCCGTTTAAGCTCGGGATAGAGCGCCTTGGCATAGACGGTCAGCGCCAGCCACGCCGGGCACTCCATCGTGCGAAATAACATCGGCACGAAGCGCGAGAGCTTTTCGTTCCGCCTGTCTCTTCCCATTCACTGAAGGCCCCTCATCGCGTCGAATAAGTTTCGAGCGTCGTCCATGCGCTTTTGGACAGCGCGCAACTGCATCTCGATGCGCACATCAGCATCAGGCCCATCTCTAAACGCTACGCTAGCGATGACCTCTGAAACCTCACACCCCAACGCGCAGAGGCACGACACAAACTCCCTCTCACGCATCATTGCCTCCCAGCAGTGTTGCCCTCGCTGCCGGCGAAGTCCGCGCCTAGTAGGTCGCGAATATTCGAGGCGCGGAGGGGATCGAATAGGCCATCCGTCATTCGAAACCGCAGGCCGCCCAGACCCTGCCAGCCGAACAAATGCCAGAGAGTGCACCAGACCGCGAAATCATCGGAGACAGGCTTGTTTGTCTCGTTCGTGCAGGGCCATTCCGGGCGCATGTCAAGAAAGGCCAAGTGATAGCCCCCCTTCACGTTCCAGATGAAGGCCATAGGCTGATCGCGATCACCCCGCCAAATCCCATCGCTCACAATCAGCACGGATCCAGCGGGGGGCAGCTTCGCGGACTTTAGCCAATCCAGCGTTGCGCCAATCCCTCCCAAATCCGCCACCGTGTCGGAATTGATGGCATAGCGGTGCATCCGCATATACCGCTGCGCCGTGCGCTCACCTATGCCGGTGCCTGCCAGCCATTCGGACCAGTTGCCATGCCCGGCCAATTCCTTTGCCTCGCAAAGCACCTTGCCCGCATCCAGAGCCTTCCGGGCCGCGTCCAGTTGATGCCCCTCAATCTCGCGGTGGAGATCCGAGACAAGCCCGGCCAGAACTGGCAGCCTGTTGCTATCAGCCATTGACCTGCCCTCCCTTGGCCTGAGCCTCAAGCCATGCGTCCAGATCGGCGCGGCGGGCACAGATGCGCCTGCCCATCTTGAAGGTCGGCAGCCCCTTGGTTTCGTGCAGGTGGTAAAGCTGCCGCGTGGTGATGCCGAGGTATTCAGCGATGCTTTCGGCACCATAGAGAAGCGGTGGAGCGTGTTGCGCCATGTTGCATTCCTTGTCGCGTCGTTGTTGCACGGAGTTGCCCGCAAGACGCGGCGGCGGGCGGTAAGTGGTTGATTTTGCTGTGACCATGCGGAGACGGACTGCCGGACAGAAAAAGGCCCCACACGGGGGCCTATCTATTTGATTTTATTTTGATTTATGCCGCCATTTTCACTTCGTGGCGTGTCGTCACGAGGTTCTTGACGAAGTTGTCGCGATCCTCGGTAGACCGGCGCACCTCGACACCCTTGCGCTGCCAGATCAGGGTGTTGCCGACGAAGCCGCCCACGATGAACTTGCCCTGTGGCAGGCCCTTGGTGCGCACGACCGGCAGGCCCCAGGCGGTGTTGCCCATGAACGCCGGGTGCAGATAGCGCCCGTCAGCATCCTTCGCGAGATCCAGAGCCGCCGCGTCGAGGTGGTTCATGATCACCGCCGATGCCAGCAGATCTGCTTCCGCCACCTGCGCGATGGCGACCCGGATATCATCCATGGCATTCGCCGGGACGACATTGGGCACGATGGTGCTGTCATAGGTGGTCGAATTGGCGATCAGGCCATCGATCCGCCCCGTGGTGCCGGGGCCGTTCAGCAGCTCGCCTTCTTCCTTCAGCTGGAGACCGTAGAGGCCACGCTGGTTGATGTAGGCCTCCATGCCGTCGACATCGTCCAGCGTTTCTTCGGTCACACGGAAGAAATGCGCCATCTTCACCATCGGCGCGGCCTTCGGCTCGAAGGTCAGCTCCGATTGCGGCTTCTGCGCCCCCTCGGCAACCACTCCGGCATTGTTGGTGAAGCCGGTTTCCTGCAGGTATTCAATCACGGCGGCCGAGGTGGCGGCAGTCGGGATGATGTCGCGCAGGAACAGTGCCTGGTTGACCGGCTGGATCAGGCCGCGCGAGCCGCGCCGCACGCCGCCGGGCAGCGTGATCGTGCCGAAGCTGCCGGTGGTGACATCCTTGACCTCAAAGCGTGCCTTACGGTCATCCTTCAGGGTCTTGAACTCGTCGTGCTCGGCGATGATGCGGCCCAGCGATTTGCCCTCAAGCTGATCGCCCTGATGCGACAGCTTCAGCGTAAGATCGGCAACCTTGTCGCCCAGTTCGGCGAGATCCTTCCGGCTGCCCTCAATGCGACCCTTGATATCGGTCACATCCTCGCCGGAAGCCTTCTTCTCGTCGAGAACGCGCAGTTGCTCCGAAAGAGCGGTCTGCGCGGTCTTGACCTCGGCCAACGTGCCGGTCGCGGCCTCAAGGGCCTGTTTGATTTCGAGATCCATGCTTGTCTCCTGTGATGGACGGTCAGATTTTGAAGGCGTCTCTGATTGCCTTCGCGGTCTCCGAAGCGGACGCGTCACGCTGTCCATCGCCCAGAGCATCAGGCGCGCGCGCAGCAATCGCCTTGCGCAGCCAGACCGGGAAGCCCGCGTCACGCAGGGCCTCTTCCACGGATTTCTTGAGGGGCGCGAAATCGCCAGCCTTCGTCGCCAGCATTGCAGCCTCGACGCCTTTCACGGCATCAACGCCAGAGCCAGCCTCCATCGGGAATGTGACCACGGAGATTTCCCAAAGGTCGATCTCCTTGAGGTGCCGCTCGCTGCCGACCCGCTCCGCGTCCTTCGTGCGGTATCCGATAGAGAGGCCCTCAATGGCGCCCATCTTCATCAGCTCATAGACTTCGCGGCCCTTCACCGTGCCGAGGGCCAGCTTGCCCGAGACGCGCAGGCCCTTTTCGTCCTCGCTGACCGAAGGCCAGACCCCGATGGGCTGGCCCGGATCGTGTTGCCAGAGCATCTTGATCGACTTACCGCCGGCAAGCGATTTCGCATAGGCGCCCGGCCGCACGAGATCACCGCCTGCATCAACAACATTGAAGCGCGAAGCGTAACCGGTGAACGTGCCTTCTTCGGTCACGGCCTCGACATCGAGCCGCGCAAGCTTCCAT
The DNA here is from genome assembly GCF_058313095.1 of Pseudogemmobacter sp. TB195. Taxonomy (NCBI): domain Bacteria; kingdom Pseudomonadati; phylum Pseudomonadota; class Alphaproteobacteria; order Rhodobacterales; family Paracoccaceae; genus Pseudogemmobacter; species Pseudogemmobacter sp. TB195. The sequence continues at coordinate 244,645 of NZ_JBZEGG010000003.1, read as the reverse complement.
TCCATATCCATGGCTTTTGCCCCTATTTCGTCGTCAGGCCGGATTGCTTCGCGACCGGCAGCACATCGCCGCCCTCGATGGGGTTCTTGCCCATCCATTCGAGAATGCCATTCGGGGTTTCCCAGGCCGCATTGTTGCCCAGGGCTTTGGCCGCGTAATCGGCCCGAGCAGCCAGATCCATGCGGTAGTACTGGGTCTCGTCAAAATCGACATACTGACCCGGCTCCAAAAGCGAGAAGCGGATCGCCTGCTCCCACCGCTTGACCCAAGGGCCGAGCGTGACAGTGACGTGATAATCCATCGCGTCCGAAATCCGTGTCAAAGACTGACCTGCCGCGTCATGCGCGAGGAAGATCGGATGGATGCCATAGGCGCGGGCGACTTCCTCGATCAGGAAGCGCCGGGTTTCCATGAGCTGCATTTCCGCCTGGGTGGCGATGATGCTGCGATATTGCGTACCGCTGTCGAAGATGGGCGTTCCCGGCAACTTATCGATCAGCGCGTCTTTGACCATCTGCGCCGAGGTCGGGCTCAATTGTTGCTCGGTCGTGATGTAGCCTGGCACCGCCTTGCGCGTGCCATCATCCAGCTGCCGATCTTCCAGCGAAAGGGCCAGTTTCAGTACCTTGCCGATTTCGGTGGTGATGTTCAGGCCCTCGATGTCGTTCCAGCGCGGGCAGGTCACCTCAATGAAGTCGCGGCGAGTCAGGTTCCGCAGGTATCCGAGCCCCGGCACGGTGGCGTCATAGATCACCCGCCCGCTCGGCTCATCCTTTCGCACAAAGACAGCCCCATCCTGCATCGGGATCAGCGCGCGAATGCGGCCTTTGTAGCCGCGATGAATGTAAGCCCGACCAACACCACGAAAAACCGCCCACATGGTCAGGGTCTCGACGAACTCGACCGGCGTCATCCATTCATTCGGTCCGTCGCGCCCGCAGAGCCGCTCCCAAAGCTCGCCCTCTCGGATCGGCGTCTTGATGGCGCGCCCGAGACGGTCATGAGTCAGCATGCCGACCGTGATCGGCAGCGAAGAAACTCCTTCAGCAATCCGCAGACCGGCGGCCAGGGCCGATGTCACCTTCAGTTGCTTCTCGCGCTCACTCACGAAACGCTCGATAAGGCGCTCCTGATAGAAGCGGTTTCCCTCGCCAGCGGGATCAGCGCTTTTGCGCGAAAACGGCCACAGCTTCATGTGAACAATACCCCGCCTTCCATGTAGCTGCGCTTGCCTTTGCGCTCCGCCTTTGTCGCCCCAACCCCCATGGCGAGTGCGACCATGCCGTCGATGCGGCCCCGCTGACGCTGCTTGTCGAAAGCCTGATTGCCTTGGCCATCCGAAATGAGGACAGTGTTTGCCGCACAGACATGCGTCATTTTGTTTTCTTCGATCAGGATCTCGCGCTTGAGGATCTTGTCCGTAAGGCGCGAAATCGAATGCGGCATACAAAGCTGCCGCCCTTCGAACGCGATGCGCGTCCCTTGGGCATGCGTGACGATCTTCAGGCCGGAACCTTCCGGCAGGTCCGGTCCCATAAAGCGCCACACCGCGAGGCCGATCTGCTCGCAGGCCGCGATGAAGTCGGACACATATGCAGGGTCCACCACCAGCGCTTCGACCGTTTGCTTCGCGCAAATCAGCCTCACCTGCTCGGCGACATAGGTGTAATCGATCACCTCGCCCCGGACCGCCGTCAGATGGCCAGCCTCAATATACGCCTTGTAAGGTGTCCGATCCTCAGCCTCGCGCCGGGCCAGACCGCCTTCCGTGGTCCAATACCAGAGCTTTGCCGTCAGCCTGTCATCATCGTCGCGCCATACTGCGGAAAGCGCGGTCAAATCGTTCTTCTTGGACAGATCGAGAGCCAGAACGCAGGGAAGATCGCGCAAAAGCTCGGATATAATCACGTCTTTCGACTGCACAGCCCGCCAGGCGCTTTCATCTGCCAGCCAGAACCCAGACGACCCGACAGGCCGACCAAAATACAGTCGCTCCGTTGCGAGCCGTTCTGACGGCATATGCTTGGCAGTTTCGACACGGCGCCGCACGTTTTCGGCGGGATAGGTCACCCCAAGAGCCGGCAGCGCCTTGATCCAGCAGCTTTCGTCCGAGAACGGGTCATCATCCTCATCGACCCGAGCAATATAGCTAAACGCGCTATCATCCTCGATCATGCCGACCGCGACGCGCTGGTAAAACTCGCTGTAATCGGTCCCGACAGCCTGATCGGCAGCGGGCGTATTGGTGCCAAGGATCATGAGCGGGTCGCCGGGCATTTTATCGACAGCGGCTTTCCAAAGCTGGATGGCCTTGTCCGTCCGCATTTCATGGACCTCGTCCGCGAAAACCGCGATGGGCTTCGGGCCTGAGATACTGTCCTGCGATGCCACGGGCAGGAATTTTGCACCTACCGCCGGCACCTCAATCTTCCACGCGTTGTCACCGGTTCCGCGAATGATGACGCGCCCCAGGCTTTCGAGAGTGGCCCCATCCTTGCCGGGGATCTCAGCCCGGCACAGTGCAACCGCATCCGAGAAAAGAACCTTCGCCTGATCGCGGTCGTTGGCGATCGCATAGGCTTCCGCTCTCGGAACGCCGTTGAAGCCGATCATATACAGCCCGATTGCCCCCATCAGCGGGCTTTTGGCCTGTCCTTTCCCGGTCTCCAGCCATGCGTGCCGGAACCGGCGCGTGCCGTCTGCATTGCGCCAGCCAAACAGGCTGCCGACGACAAAGGTCATCCAGTCCAGCAGGTGGAAAGGCTGGCCGGCCTTCGCTCCTGCGGTCACGGTGAACATGGCCGGGAAGAAACGGAAGGCCCGGTCTGCCTCGCCGGGATCAAATCGCAGCCCGCGCTTCGCCCCATTGGCCAGATCATTCAGATGGCGCTGGCATGAAGCCCGAACAAACTTTCCGGCGGTTATCTCGCCAGATACGACCTTACTGGCGTATGCCGTTGTTGGATCCGAGGAACTCATCTGCTGGCGCGCTCCCCTTCGGCGGCTTCTCAGTGGCTGGCCGTGGTTGCGCCTCCCCGAACATTGCCTTCTCCAGCTTCAGCATCCGGTCATTAAGCTTTTCGACCGCCGCCCACTCAAAACTGAACACGTCCCCGCCGTTCGGGCCCTGCTTCACTGGGCCAGCCTCGGCCGCGCCCGGATAGAGCGCCTCATATTCCACCCGCGCCCTGACATAGCGATCTGCGCGGTTGACATTGGCCAGGTTGACCGCGTTCGCCTCTGCAAGGGCCGCAACCACCTCGCGCCAGAACAGTTTTGCCTGCTCGGCCCGCGCCTCATCGCCCCGGAAGATGGCATCGTATCTGGGCGCAACAGGCCTTTTCGGAGCCATAGAGCCGCCTCCTATGTTGGCTTTTGACCCCTACCCCCCTTTTCGGACCGCTCAGAATGCAAACGAAGGGGAGACGCGGGTCTCCAGCGCCAAGGGGGTGCTTTAAAAATCATGGGGGGGGGCAAAGGCTCACCTCGCCCAAGGATGCCCCGGATCAATCGGCCTGCCGTCCTCATCATGACCAGCGATGAAGCCGCGATGGCTGGCCTCCTGTGCTGCCCTGTCATGGCACGCTTTGCAGACCGCCATGAGGTTCGCGGGATCGGTGAACAGTTGCCAGTCCCCCTTATGATCCCTCTTGTGGTGAACCACTGGCGCATTGGGGGCGAGGTGCTTGCCGATCAGAAGGCAGCCACATCCCGGCCACTGACAGGTGTAGTCGTCACGCAGGAGTATCTGCTTCCGCAAGGTCGTCCATGCTTTGGTGTTGTAGAGCGCACGGTGCTCGGGTCGGTGACGTGATGCGCTGCGCGGCAGGTTGTGGCGGCCGGAGGTGGGTTGCATCACTTCTTCGGTGGAACGGGCGCGTCAGTATTGATCATGGGAGGCGAGCCAGCATCACGCCGTCCAGGGGCGTCCCGCATCCCCACCTCACACGGAACATCCATCACGCGACCGGCCAGGCCGATCAGCCAGCAGGCGATGCGGGTGCGCAAGGTGAAGCTGCGCGGCATGCGGACGGTTAGGGTCATGCCCTTCATAACTTCCCTGGTAGTGAGGGAGAGTTTGCCTGTGTCAGCCATTGATCTACCTCCTGCTGTTCCCCGCTCCCCACATTCCCGCCCATTCGCGCCGCTAGGCGGGCCCCGGCGAGTTGATGCGGTGATCCGCGCATGTGGGTGATTACGGCTGCGGGGTGTGGCCGGGTGAAGTGGGGCCGTGAAAGGCGGGGTAATGCGCGGGGTGGCGGAGTTTTGCTGGGCCGGTCGCCTCGTCACGCGCCAAGGTTGCGCGAATCGTTCCATCACTTTTCGATTACCGCACAGCAAACAGAGGAGGTCGCAATGGGCCAGAAATGGACGACGGCGCACAAGCTCGCCTGCCGTGATGAGAATGGCGCTCTAACTCGTGTTTACCATCAGGTGCTGCTCGATGAGGCAAGGGAACCTGTTCAGGAAAGGTTTGTCCTCGGCAACAGCGAGCCAGTATCAAGGGCTCGGGGACTGTATCACCGAGAGAATGGGAAAATCATTACCCCACCACCGGTTTCACTTCCCTAAAAAAGAAACGCCCTCGGCAATCCCGGGGGCGATCCTCTTGTGGACGCTACAGTGCGCCACTCTCGCTGTGATTGCGCTTGCGGGAATCGGATGGGCTGGCGCAGGCTTAAACTGGCTCGCCGCAACTCGCAGTGGTCTGGCAATGGAGGGACCGACTAACAGATTCCGTCTCAGCCAGACGCTGGGAGAAAGGGGGTGATCTTATGGCGAAGCGAATTCGTATCCGCGTTAAGGGGACCATCCGGATCAAATGATCCACGCGGCGGGCCACCATTGATAGAGGTGACATTTTGAACGAAATTTTGAACGAACGCCTCAATGCACTGGAAAGGCGCTTTGATGAACAGGAGATCTACCATCGCAAAATTGAAGCGAATATCGCTGATCGCCTCGGAAAATTAATCGCCTCTGGCTTCACCAGCGAGTTCATCCGCAACACGATACTCAATGCTGAGCCGAACTACCCTTATGCAAAAGACGATCACGATATGCTCGACTTTGACAAAGCTGTCGATGATGCGATGCGAGCATATCTTCGATCAGATGCGAAGTAAGGCGAGCCAAACGAGCGCGGAGTGCCACTTGGCCGCGCTTAATGTCTTGAGCGGATACCTTGGGTCGAGCCGACGAGCGCGGGATTGAAACCCGCAGCTCTGCCACTGAGCACATCAGCAAGGAAGAAAATCCGGCGCCCTGTGCACCGCAACAACCATTCATCGCCAGTAAGGGTAAGAGGTAACCATAAAGGATATCAAATGACCCTCGAACAAGCCCACGCCATCGCAATGCTGATCACATCGGTTATTGGCGTACTGAAGGCGCTCGGATAAGCAAAACGCCCTCGGCAATCCGGGGGCGTTTCTTGTCTGCTCATAGCTTCGCCAGGGGGCTCGCAGGGTGGACCTATCGGGTAGGCCCTGCGGCAGAGGGCTGCGCGTCCGGCTTATAGCCTCGCACAGGTCGCCGCTCTGCCGCTGAATCTAAGCCTAAGCGCTTGTCCCGTCAACATCTTGCGTCCTGCCGTCGAATATCTCCAGGACCTGCTGCACATCGGGCACTATCCTGAAGCTGCCGATCCGGAAGGATTTCGGCGGGGTGTGGATATCGCCGAAGATGATCTGCACGGTTTCAAAGCCGCTCGGCTCCTTCACCCGCACCGGCCGACAAGGCGCGTCGAGGTGGTTGCGACAGGCCTGCGCCAGTGACTGGATGCCCGCAGGCGAGAACAGGGTCTCCGCTGCCTCCAGAAATGCAAACCCCTCCTTGATGGTGTGCCGGATCTTTGCGGCCTCACGAATGGCGGCCTGCATCTCCTCCTCGGTCCATTCCTCAGTCTGGGCATCGCGCCACTGCAGCAGCTTGGATCTGGCCTGTCTCAGGTGTAGGGATCTGGGCTTCGTCAGGATGCCGATACCCTTGACGCCGGGAGTGCGCAGCACCGAGGTGTGAGCGAGGCGGATATTCAGCTCGGTCGCCAGCGCAGAGACCGCGCGCTCCAGTTCGATCAGATCCTCGGTCAGGACCAGCAGGACGCCCAGTGCCTGAGCTATATCCTGATGGACCGACCTGCGCAGGGCGACAACCCGCATGCGGACCTTGAGCTTTCCCGCCAGGTCTTTCACCAGCGGGGCATCGATCCGGTTGGCGCAGTTTATGCCGCAATAGGCGATCCGGCCATCTGCGAGGCGCGCGGTCCAGCCGTGGTAATGCGGGGTCTTTTTCGCGCAGAAGCAACACCGGACCTCAAAAGCCGCGTGGTACTCGTTAACGAAATCGACGGGCAATTCGCCCGGTGCAACTTCGGTTGCGATCCCCTCCTGTAGGTCCGGGCGGGAGATGTAGAGGCCAGACCCATCGTCCAGCGTGACACTGTTGCGGAAGCCCTTTTGCTGGACCATGGCGCTATCCTTTAGTGTTCAGGTGAAGGGGATTGAGGAGGACGCTGCGAGGGCCGCCGAGCATATCGACCTCACCGACGATCTTGCTGCCCTTGACGCCCATGAACTTGATCTGCTGACCGGCAAAAGCCCCGAACAACACCTCAAGCAAGGTTCCGATCTTGATGTTCGGCCCAAGACCTGTGTTGTCGAACTCGCCCAGCGCGACCCGCTCCATGATCGCATCCAGCTGGCGCACCATGCGGATCGGCAACGGGCCATGATCATCCGCCACCCACGCGATTACCTGCCGCGAGGTGCAGATCTCGGGCCATTGCTCAGGCTGAACCCATGCGAGGATGTATCCCGGCAGCAGCGGGCGGGCGGTTTCGACCGGCTTGCGCTTCTTCCGGGGCTTGCTGAGGGTGCGGTAAGTTGGCGCCCAGGTCTTGATGGCGAGGCCACGCAGCTCTGCATCTGCGTCGAACTCTTTGCCGGTCATGCAGCGCAGGACAAACCAGCCTTCCGGCGGGAGTTTGAAGCGGTTGCGGGCGCTGAAATTCGAATGCCAGACCGAAAAACCGAGAATGTCATCCGGGCCGCCGGTGTGGGGCCAGGTGAGGCTTTCAGCCCTCAAAGGCGCGCGGGGGCGCTTGCCCTCCGGATCGGCAGGATTGCGGTATGTGGGCCGGATCAGGGCCGCTGCCGGGCCGGTGTATTCGCCGCCGTGGTGCTCGTGTTTCGTCCACATTTACAGAACCTCCACCAGCTTGATCGTCATGAGGATGAGGCACCCGCCCATCACGAGGTCGAAAAAGTCAGGCATGGGATCTCTCCATCTTGCGGCGTTGCTTGCCCACGGTGGTCGGGCTGACCCCGGCGCGGCGGGCGATCTCGCGGTCGGTCAGTTCGGGGTGAGTGCGCAGCAGATCGAGGACGGCGGCGCGGCGCTGCGTCTCGGTCTGGGGCTTTGGCTGTCCGGTGCGGACACTGGCCGAGAAGGCGGTGAAGTCGTCCCTCAGCGCAGCCAGCGTCTGCCGGTCCCGGAGGTGATCGCGGGAGCAGTCCTTGTCGGCGAGGATCTGCATCCATTCGACGCGCGCGCTGATCCCCTCAGCCGTCTGGGTGCGCAGATTGTCGAGCAGATACTCCAGCGCACTTTCCCAGGCGCTTTCCCATTCCCATGGGTTATAGGCGGGCTCTAAGACGAAACGCGGCTCCTGCCGGGCGATGAAGGCGCGATAAGCAGCCACCGCTTCCGGCACGGTCGCCGGGACCGCGACAGCCGCACGGATCGCCCGCCACATTTCTGCGGTCGGACCTTCCGAGTAGTTGAACCCCCGGTATTCCCAGAAGCCTTCTCCGGTATTGAAGGGCAGCAGCGCGTCCCGGATCGCGGCCTCTGTCTCGCTGGGCGCGAACACCGCTTCCTTGCCGCCATACTCGGCAAGGATCTCCCGGCAGCGGGCGAGATGCTTTGCCTCCTTCTCCGCCCGCTCCGCTGCGTCCCGCGCTTTCCAGCCCGGCTCCTTGGCCTCCATCCAGTCGGCGAACCCTGCGAAAGGATTGTCCTGCACCGGTTGCGGCGTCGGCCTGTCCAGCTTGGACAGAGCGTGTTTCAGCGTGAGGCCGGCGCGCGAGGCGAGGATCGCAGCCTTGGTCTCTGCTGCGCGCCGCTCCCCCGGCGTCTTGCCGCCATCCATCAGCGCTTTGAGCTTCCGCAGCTTGTCGGTGTCCAGTGTGGATGCGTGGGCGTTCATGCGGCGCCTCCCGCGTCCGGGCGATTGCGCGGGGCGCTGGCATTCTGGCGCGCAGACCAGTCATGAACATCTTCGCTTCGATTGACCGGCTCAAAGCTCAGGCGGTCCAGCGCGCGCCATGCTGCGGCGTTCGTGTCGCATTCGGCTTTGATCCCACCGTGGGGATCGATGACCTGCCACTTGCCGCTGTCGGCGCGGACGACAGTGAAACCGGCAATCGTCATGCTCGGCCCCCGGCAGAAGTAAGACCCAAGGCGGGGGGAATAGATGTACAGTGATTATGGGCAGAAATGGGCATTTCATTTGCGAAGCGATACCTGCCCGCGCTGATACCCCTGCGTGGGGCGACAACCTCCACGAGATAGCCCTTTTCGAGCAACACATCGCGGGCGCGTTCAATTTTCCGGCGCGGCCATGCGGGGCTTCCGGCCTCGCTCATTGCGCGGGGGGCGATAGCGAAGTGCTGACGATTATGGTGCCAGCGATGCAGGTAATCGAAGAAGCCGTAAGCCTCTGGGCATTCGTGCAGCAGGTCGTCCATACGCCTGTCCTTCTCGCTTATTTGGGGTTTTCTGCGGCCCAGATAGTTCCGGTCCTCTTTCTCGTATTTCCACGCTGAGCGGGCTGTTCTCTCGATCTCTTCGCTGCCAAGCCGGTCAGGGAGCGCGCCGGCCCAGGTGTGGGCTACATCCAGCAGCGCCTCGACATCATCGCAGTGCGAGGACTGAGACATGCAGTGATAGAAGAGGCTGCGGTTCCGCTCGCCCTGTTGGACAGTTTCGGGCGTGCGAAACACGGTGCCCGACAATGCATCAGGGTGAATCCCAGGTAGATTTGCTATGTCCGAAAGCCCGCCCTTCATGAAGGTATAGGCCTCCCCCAGATCGTCGCGCCACGAGGGCGGGGCGATGGTGAAACCGCCGCCCAGCACGTCAATAGGCAGCCCATTGAAGGGCCGAATATGCCGCCCCTCTCCATTGTGGCGATACCAGAGCTTCGCCTTGCCGCTGGCGGTTCGGATGATGATCGATGTGTCGCCGAAGCGCTCCCGCGCAACCGTGATCCAGCCACCACCAACGGCGTCCACGTCAATCTCTGTGACCCCGGAGGGGCGGCCCATCAAAAGCCCCACACCCTCAGCAGCGGCGAGGTTAGGAACCCCGCGCCAGATCCTCGCACGCCGGGGGTCGGCATTCTGCCATCCGCGCACAGCCGGGCGCTTTCGGCGCGTGTCCACAGGGAACACCGGCATTCCAGCATCCGCATAAGCGTCGGCATGGGCCGCATAGACCGCCGTCATGCCGCAATCCCCCGCAAATGCAGCGCCACGGCCCGCAGGCCATCGCTCATGTGGAAGTCGTTGAAATCACCGAGGCTCGGCGGCATCAGCCACCGACAGCCGCTCTGGGCCGCGTAGAATTCGCCGGTGCCTTTGCCATGCAGGCTCTCGACCGGCTTGTCGTGATCGGCTGCGATGATCGCGCCGGGGATTGCTGCAGCAACCTTTGCGACATTGTGAGCCGAGAAGGCCGAAAGCACGGTCGCAGAGCGCCCAAGCATCCGAAGTGCAGCCCTGACGCTCAGCGCGGTGGCGATGCCCTCACAGACCCATGTCTCGCGGCCAGAGGCGATCCGGTGGCTTGCGCCGCCCATCACGCCCTTGAGGATGTTCTTCTTGCTGCCATCCGGGGCGATGAACTGCACCGTGGTCACGCGCTGGCCAATGCGGCCCGGCACGATCAGCCAAGGGCCATCACCTTGCGGTATGGCGCGGGTCAAGGCCTCACCGAGGGGGCCATGCGGGAAGTGCCGCCAAGGGGCCTCATGGACCAGCCCCAGCTCCTCGGGGAAGCCTTTGCGTTCAAGGTAGGGGTGTGCGGCCTGTTCTGCGGTGCGGACGATATCGGCGCAGACCCGGGCCACCGCCTCGCGCTCTTCACGCTCGCGGCGCTCTGCCTCAGGATCGCGGCGCGGCGCTGCCACCTTGCGAGAGCCCTCGCCGCCGACCCGGAAGGTGTGTTGCTCGCCAGTCGCCCAATTCCAGGCTATACCACCAGTCTCATCGTCAAAGATCATCACCCGGCCAGAGGTGTTTGACCGCGCTTTGCCGGTGACCGGGCATTTTACCCACTGGCCGGTGATCGTCTTGCGCGGCGGCTCGATACCGACGGCGCGGCAGCCGTCCAGCATGGCGTCAGAAAGGGACATGTGGATCATGCCGCCCTCCGCGATTTATTGCGGAAGCGCCTGGTCTCGCGCTCGACCAGCTCATAGGCCGACTTATCTGCGGCGCTCGGGATTGGCATGTCGTACCAGCCGGAGCCCAGTTTCTCGCCCGGGAAAATACCTTTGTCGCCCCGGAAGACCCCATAAGCCCAACGGCGGATATCAGCCTCCGGCTTTCGCGAGTGGTCAGCGCAGTAGCGAAGCGCAGCCTCCCAAACCTTGCGCGGATGTCTGAGGGCGGGCGAACGCAATCCAGCCCGTGCCGTCAGCCCGAGAGCAGCAGGGTCGAACTCTTGCATCACGCCATCGACCGCGACAATGCCAGATCGCGCCGGGCGCTCCCATCCGCAGCAAAGGCATGTATTGCCCCGCAGTGCGCCGGAGCATTCCGGGCAAACCGCTTTCTCGCGCGTGGTCTCGTCGCGCTTGCGAGGTGTGCTGTCGCGCTTCTCGGACTTGGAAAGCTCGCCTGGGCCGTTTTCCCAAACATCGAACATATCTACGGCAAACCGCTCGATATTGCCGGAGTGATCCAGCCAGAGGGCTTTGGTCTTGCCCTCATGCGAGCGCATGATGCGACCGATTTCCTGCATATGGCTGGAGAGGCTCTTGCGGTACGGTCGGCAGCTGATCCCGCACAAGATATCGGGAACATCAAAGCCCTTGGTCAGCGCGGCGCAGGAAACCAACCCGTGAATGATGCTGTCAGGCCGCTTGAACTCGGCGATCTTCTCGGCGCGCTCAGCGTCGGATTTATCCTCGTAACTGACCAGTTGAAAGTTGAAGCCCGCCCTTGCAAAGGCCGCGCAGATCTCGCGCCCGTGGTCCACCGTGGGGGAGAATACGATGGTTTTCACCGGGCCGCCGAAATGCTCCCCGGTCTTCTCAACCCACTCAGCGACCACATCGCCGACGATCCGAACGCCTGCAGTTTCCGCGCTCTTCTCCGAGAACTCCCCTTTGCTGATGGTCAGTTCCGCATCATCAGGGCTTTTGGCAACAAACATGGTCGGGCGGACCAGATAGCCGCTCTCGATGAGGCGGTTGGTCGAGATGACATTCACCATCCCTTGCCAGGTGTTCCCCATGCCGGAGGCGAAGGGCGTGGCGGTCAAGCCGATGCCGATGGCGTCAGGGTGCTGCGCCATGTACTCGAGCGTCTTTGCATATTGGCAATGACACTCGTCATAAATGAACAGGTTCGGGGAGCGCGGGAGAGTACGCCGCGCCAAAGTCTGCACCGAGGCAACCTGGACGTTTTCGCGCGGCGACCAGCCATCGCTGATGCCCTGGACGATCCCGTGCTTGATCCCGTATTCGCGAAGCGTGTCGCTGGTCTGCCTGACAAGGGCGACCCGATCCACGAGGAAGACGGCATATGACCCTTTGCGGTCAGCCTCGTTCAGGAGGTGAGACGCGATCACAGTTTTACCCGCCCCGGTACCGGCGCAGAGAATGATCCGTTTCAGGCCAGACCGGATGCTCTGGCGCAGAGCCTCGACCGCGTCAGCCTGATAGCCGTAAAGGTTGATATCCTTGGGTGGAATAAAGCTGAGTGTCATGTGGACCTCATCACAACATCATATGCGGCGGCGTCAGCTTCTGCCCGGGACATGCCCCCACAGAATTCCATGATCGCTGCGCGCTCTTCCCAATCGTCAAACTCGGTCCAGACCTCGCGGCACAGGTCGCGCCAATGGTCACGGACCCATGCGATAGCTGCGGGCGCCATGCGGCCAGGCCGGAGCGTGATCCGCCACTGATCGCGGATCACCTCGCCACCATGGGCGCGGATGCGGGTCAGGACGCTCATGGGTTCAGCGGGATCCCGGCTTGCTCCAGCTCGAGTACACGCTTGTTGAGGGCGTGATTTTTACGCTTCTCGGCTGCGAAGTTCTCGTTCACCCGGTACATCTCACTATTTTTGTGATCGACCGTCTTCTGGAGGCGGCGGATCACCTCGGCGCTGTCACCGTCAAAGTCGCGCAGCTTCTGTTTCAGAGAGGTGTTCTCGGCCTTAAGCTTGCGCGCCTCTGCCTTACTATCAGCCAGATCAGCGCGCAGGCCGATCACGTCATCAATCAGGGCCGCAGGCGTCAGCTTCCCCAGATCGCGCCGGGCCTTTGCAGTCGCCGGATCTTCGTCAGTTTCCGGAGCCGTTTCATCCTTCGGAGTCGGCGGCGCAGCCAGATCAGCCTGAACCTTCGCGGCCTGCTCATCAGCGGGGACCGATTTCAGCGTGTCGAGATATCGGCCGGTGTCCAACTTGGTGCCCCGCACCGCGTCGAGCGCCTCACCGGAAACCTTTTCGCCGCGCTCGGCGTCTCGCTGTATCACGCGCTCGGACTGGCCTGTCCTGGCAGCGGTGTCGGCGGTGAAGCGCTCAGCCGCCTCAGAATTGTCGCCAACTTGGCGAGATTTCCCAGCACGCCCGGGACGCGCATCATAAGCCGTCTCCGGGTGCAGCGCCTCATAGGCCTCTTTCCGGCGCGCGGTGAAGCGGGCCTTCTCCGATGGGGTCAGGGATGGCGCACAAAGGTTCTCGTCGCACTCGGCGATGATCTGGCGCTGGTGGTCGAGGTCAAGGATCGTCGCCGGGATCTCATCCCATCCGAGCGACCGACAAGCCTCCATGCGATGCATCCCGGCGATCAGGACAAAGGCGCCATCCCTCGGCGCAACCGTCACCGGGTTCAGCAGGCCGACTTCCCGGATGCTCTCGGCCAGAGCATCGACATGCTTGCGATCCGCCTGGCGAATTCGGTCGAAAGTGCTGATCGTGTCAATTCTGATCAAAGCCAATCACTCCCCGATAGTCGTGGCGGGGTGGCGCGGCGGGTTCAGTGCGAGCTGTTCCCAGCCGTGAACCTTGAGCATCGTTTCCAGATCGCGCTGATAAACGAAAATCGGTTCTTTCTGCGCCGTGCCATTAAGCCCGTGAGCCACGCTCAGGGCCTCCTCAATGGTCGGCTTGGTGTCGTGCAGGCTCAGGCCGTCACGATGGCGCACATGGATATCAAAGCCGCCGGCCGGGTTCGGATAAACCCGGATATGGCTGATTGCGGGAAACGTCCCGATTGCTGACATGATTGGTCCTCGATTTGACTTCACCGCCCGCCATGGCGAACCAATGTTCGTGGCGGGGCAGAGCGAGCCATGGCTCGCCGTAAAGACCTCCGACCTAGGCCGGGGGCATAGAGGTTCAGGAAGCCCTTACAGGCCGTGTCTCAGATTGCGGCTGACCCTATGGGCCAACTGGCGGAAGCTTGCGCCGCCATCCCTCATTTCGGCCAATTGCTGCCGCGCGGGCGCCCTGCCCCGGCTCTTGCCGCGACCTTTGCGAACCAATTCCACTTTGGAATTAGTTGCCACGCAGTCGAGTTGCGTCACGATCACTCCCGGCGGTATGATCTGGACCTGGCAGCGGACAGGAACGCCATAGCGTGCGGCGACCTCGGCCCGGACCTTGTCTGAATAGGTCATGGGTCAGGCCTCCGCCTTTTTGACGCCGTGAAGCATGTCGATCCCGGCATTGAGCCTGATCAGCGCGGCCTCACACCCCGAGGCCAGGGCCTTCCGATCGTCGTCGGGATTGTAGCGGGTGGTCATTTCCAGAAGCTGGACCAGATCGCGGGCGCGGGTCAGTTCATCGAGGGCGTCGAGGATCTGGGTCATGCGCTCACCTCCGGCAGATTTATGCTGTCCAGATTGTTGCAGATCTCGTGAATCAGCTCGCGCGCGATGACCAGAAGGCTGACCTGAGCATCGTCCTCCCCGAGGCCTTCGTTCTTGAGCAGATCTAGGGCGAGAAGAATACCGGAGAGATCGGTCGCACGGTCCTGCTGGCGCTGGATATGCTTGTGGAGGGCGCTCATGCTGCAGCATCCTTCTTCCAGAAGCCCATGCCGCGCTTGCGTTCATGTTCCTCGGTACCGTCGATCACTACAGCCTGCATTTCCTCTGCGACCTCCAGCGTCAGGGCAATGCTGCCGAGTTTCACGGCCTCGCTGGTGCCGCCGGTATCGCTGCTTTCCAGCGCAATCCGGGCGGTGCGGATCAGAGCTGCAACCGCGTATGCGAAGTCATTGGCCCGCTCATCGGGAACGAGGGCGGCGAAGATTTGTCGATCCGCGATCATGCCGCCACCTCTCTGCTTGCCATCCAGGCGATGATTTCGGCCTCCACCCAGAACCGGCGCTGGCCGATCATGCGGGCTTTCGGGAAGTCGAGTTCCGGGCGGCGGGTCCAGCGCTCCAGCGCCGAGAGCGAGATATCGCCACACATGACGCGGACGCGCGCCGAGGGGATCAGTTGAATATTATTCGGCTGCATGCGAGGGTGCCTCCGAACTGATTGCCTCTTGGTAGTCGTTCCCGGCGGCGGGGGTGTTGACGCCAATCTCGGCCCCCGCTGCCATCAGACCCTTATCCAACAGCGCTCTGATCGTCTCAGATCTGTTGGGCATCCCCATGGTCACCCCCCAATCATCAACCGCTTTGAGCGCCCCCTTGGTCATCAGCGTGACGACCCTCTCCGGTCGTTCGCGCTTCGCTCTCACTGTAGCGTAAGCTGACATTCGTGTTAACCTCCACTGTCACATGCTTGTATACACAGAATTGCCACTGTCTTGCCACTAGTCAAGCACAATTTGTCTGATATGAGTGTCACTCAGCATTACACTACGAGGTTCACCATGGATGACACTCCCTCCGGGTCTAAAAGAAGGGTCTATGACCTCCCCCAAGAACTGGTTGATCGCATCCTTGAATTTCAGAAGGATAGAGGTCTGCCGTCTGAGGTTGAGGCTGCAAGAAGGCTTCTTGATCAAGCGCTTAAAGCGCGCGACACCCAAGAGACCCTGATAGGGCGCTACTATGCGGCGCTAGCGGTCACCAACGACCCTACAGAGGCCGCCAAGTCGGTTTTGGTCGGCCATCCACTAGTAAAATCTCTGCGATTTTACGATGAATCGATAGCGTTTGAATTTGAGAAGGACGGGAAAGAAAACGCTTGGCTCCACCCTCAGGTGAACAACGCAGTCACGATCACATATGCCGGGACAGGGTACGGAGATAGTAGGACTGATAGAATGCTTTATGATCCATCAAGAAAGCCGGGTGACAGGCTCTATGATCCAGAATCCGAAATACCATTCTAGTGCGACTGCCCTCCGAAGGCAGAGAGCTATCGGAGAACGGTCATCAATAGAGCTCGATTTCTTTCTTTTCAAACTGTTAAGATCTTCAGAAGGATGAAAAAATGAGCATTTCTGACGAGCCAAGCATGGTATGGCCCTACCGCATAGCCGCAGGGTTCGGAGTGGTGGGGGCAGCGGCAGGCATTTATGTGTCAATGGATCAGGGCGCCGGACTTTGGACGCTTCTTGGTCAGACGGCTATGTGCGCGTTTGGCGCTTGGTTTGTGGCCGTCTGTATCGGCGGGCTGGTATCCCTAACACTGAAGAGCGCTGCTGACGCTGCTAAAGAACAAACGCGGCCCGCAATGCAAGGCGCGGTGTACGCTGGAATGATCTTGTTTGGGATAGTAATGGGCGATGTCATAATTTTTCACGGGGAACGAATTTTAATCCCTGTTACATATTACATCGTCAACACCCTTGTGCAAATCACCCCCTGAGCCGCACCACATTGCCGGATTTCCCGGCATTGCCCTCGACCAGCTCGGCCACAAACCGCGCCCATGCCTCCAGCGCCTGGCGCTTTTCGTCGGCATAGTCGTGCCGCTGGTAAACGGCGACGATACCGCCGCCCGTGCCTGAGACGTGGTTCAGCACCGCCTCTGTGACGCGCACGGGGATGCCGAGGCGGGCCATGCCGGTCGCGCAGGTGCGGCGCAGATCGTGGAACGTCCAGTGCGGGATTTCGACCGGCTCGCCACGCTCTTTCTCGGCCGCCGCTGCCATGGCATCGCGCAGATGCTGGGTGCCCTTGCCGAAACCTGAGATCGGCGTGGTGCCGGTGGTGGTGAAGATGTACCGCACCCTGCCCTTTTCATCGGTCACGCGCTCAATGCCATCGAGGACGCCGCGCACGGCTTCTGACAATGGCACGTCATGCGCCCTCCCGTTCTTTGTGCGGGCTGATGCCATGTGCCAGCCCTGCCCCGAGATTTCGGCATCGGTCATCTGCGCCGCCTCATTGAGCCGCTGGCCGGTCAGGAGCAGCACCTTGCCAAGAGGCCCCCATGGGAAGGCCGTGGCCTCACATGCCTGCCAGAGCCACCGGATTTCGTCATCCGTCAGGACGCGCTCCCGGCTTTTCTCTTTGGCCGGCGCTTTGACATTCAGGGTCGGGGGGACCTCAATCACATCCCGGCCCGCGCACCAGCCGAAGAACTTGCTGAGATAGGCCCGGATCCGGTTGGCCGTGGTCGCCTTCCCCGCGTCAATCAGATCGTCGAGCAGATCCACTACATCGCGCTTGGTGATGGTCTTGATATCCCGGTCGCCCCATCGGGGCAGGATATGCAGATCGAACTGCTGCTGGACGGTCCTGCCGCTCTTGAGGGTCGAGAGGTGGCGCTTTGCGAACTGGCCGAACAGCACCCGAAAATTGTCGCGGCTGACCTCCACTTTCGCGGCCTTGGCTGCCTTGCGCTCATCGGAGGGATTTGCGCCACGCTCGATCTTGTCGATGGCCGATGTCGCCGCTGTGCGGGCGTCTGCAAGGCCCATGAGAGGAAAGCGGCCGAGCGTGTATTTCACCGGCTTCCCGCCGAACCTGTATCGCAGCGCCCATGATTTCGCCCCGGTCGGCTGCACCACCAGATAGAGACCCGAGAACGCCGGATCGGCCATCTCATAGCGCCTCGCGGGGTCTGGCTTCGCGGCTTCAACCGCCTTGGTCGTGAGGGGCTTGGTCATATCAAATTGTCCTTGGGGTAACACTTGGGGTAACAGATTTTGGTGACTGCATCTGATATCCTCCGATATAGATCGGCACGAATAAATGTCAATAAAACAGGGACTTTTCTGCAGAACATTGTCCGTTCCGATATGATGCGATATCTTCCGAAATGCGCCTCAATTCGACTGTTAATCAATTGGTCGTAGGTTCGATCCCTACCGCCGGAGCCAAACTTAACTAAGTCGTTGGTTTGGAAACACAAATTACCTCCGATGAGGTAATGCTGATGTGAGTGTCATACATATGACACCACAAGAGATCCCCATCACAGCTTTTCGAGCCTCATTTATGAGGTTCATTATGGGTCTTCAGACCAATATCTTCCGCCGTGGCGCGACCTATCAATGGCGGCGCCGAATGCCCGCTCTCATCCAACTCAGCCTGCGCACGAACGACCCCTTGATCGCTCGCCGTATCGGGATCATCGTCAACGCCCGAAGCGAAGAGGTGTTTGATCGAATGACGGCAACAGGGCTTTCCCGGGAAGATGTCCAAAAAATTCTTCGCCGAGTCATCACTTCTGAACTTGAGCGCATCGAGTTGCGCCGTGCCGTCGCATCGGATGGGTCTGCCGGGAACTGGCAAGATGAGGAACGGCACGACTGGGCCGCTGGCTATGCCTTCAAACTGATCTCCCAACGTGGCGCCACCGGATCCGCACTGACCGAAGAGGATACGCAAGCCCTGATCGCTGGCGGTCATGGCCCGGATGAGATTCGCCTCATCAACCTGCATCTGGCGACGGAATCGCAGGCCTTCCGCCAGAATCCCGGAATATATGCCAATTCGCGCTCGCTGAAAGTGATGCGGGCGGCACTGGAACGCGAAAGCTTTTCAGTTCCCGAACTCATGCAAGGGCGTATGGCCTGGTATTGCGGCAAGTCTGCAGCCCTGCTGACAGGCTACAAAGGCCAGCAACCCTTCGACAATGCAATGGATCTGGCAGCAGAGATCGCCGGGCAGAAGACCAGGCACATTGACGCCCCGGCAATCCCCATGGTCCCGACCGCAACGCCTGAACCTGCCCCGCTTTACGATCCCGATATCACAGCACTGATCGAACGTCTGATGGCGCAAAAGCGCAAGATCGGTATCTCTGAGCAGATGATCGATCAGATGACAAAGGTGTTTCGTCTGTTCGCAGAAGCCACTGAGATCACTGACATTCGCCAGATCCGCCAGGCTCATGTCGCCAAATTCATCGCATCCTGGATCTGCTGCCAACAAGCTGCCGCAAATCCCCTAAGGATCGTTTCAAACCATTAGGCCAGATCCTCGCTGAGGCCGAGGGAAAGCCGCGCGGCCTCTCTGCCACCACCATTGGGCGCAACCTCGACTATCTTGGTCAGCTGTTGACCAAAGCGCGAAGCGAGGGGTTTGCCGAGATCAACAGCATCGACCTCGGCTCATTGCGACCCCGCAAATCGCAGCGTGACCGCGATGACCGCCCCTCCTTCACCGCAGCCGACATTCAGGCCATTTTTACACATCCAGTCTGGCATGGGCGGCTCCCCAAGCAAAAATGGCAGCTTCCGGGGCCAGAGATCATTCGGGACGGTCTTTACTGGGTCCCGGCTATTGCGGCTCTGACTGGGGCCCGCCGCGAGGAAATCGCGGGCATGAAAGCCTCGGACGTTGTCTTAGCTGACGGCATCATGGCCTTTAGAATTCAGGGGAATGTCAACCGGGGCCTCAAGACCCTTGCGTCTGACCGACTTATTCCCCTTCACCCGCAACTGATCGAAATGGGCTTGCCCGAATACGCTGAAGACATGCGAAAAGCGGAGGCTGACGCGGATCTGTTTCCCGACCTTAAGCCCCAGTCAGGCCTGAAGTTCGGCGAGCAGATCGACTATCGCTTACGCCTCCTTGTGAAAAAGCAGCTTGAGGGCAATCCGCAGGGAAAAGTCTTCCACTCCTTCCGTCACTATGTTGCGACCGAGCTGGGCAAAATGGCCGGAATCGCTGAGAAGGTGCGCAAGGACATTCTCGGCTATACGGGCAGCGATATCACGAGCGAACGCTACACAGAACACTCCTCGCTGCCAGAGCTGCTTCACGCCATCAGCGGCCTGCCCCGCTTACCGCTCCCCAGTCCGCGATAGATTTCTTCACTTCGTGAAGGGGCGAGGTCACGGTGGCGACCATCGATTTTCACTTGTCACCGCGCCCGCCCTGCGCCTAACATAAAGCCATGATGACCAGACCTTCCATTCGATTTGAACGCATAACCGGCTGACCTCACCCCGAGGGATCTCCGTTTCGCGTCCAAATTTGAATGTAGCGCGCCCCACATTTTGCGGCGCAGCAGAAGGAAAGTTCATGGCCCTGCCGACCATTCCCGCCCGTTTCATCCCGCTCGATCTGCCGCGTGCGCCCGAAGACGGGCCGCGCGCCGTGCAAGAGCGCCTGCTCGCCAGTGCCCGCAAGCGCAGCCTTGATGCCCACAAGACCCAGATGCCGGGCCCTGTCCGGTCCGACGCTGAGGAAGTGCTGGAGGGCTTTATCGACAAGGCGCTGAGCGAAGAGGGTGCGCTTTCGGATGGTCACGCCACTGCTTGATCTGGTTCGGATACAAGTCAAAAGCCTGCGCAAGCTCGATTAAAATCCTCTCACCCTTATTCGCAGCTGCCGCCACTTTCGCCTTGAAGGCCGGGCTGTGGTTCCGGCGCGGTCGTTTTCCATCGTCTTCTTCTCGCATGCAGCATCATGCCGCTGTTGCTCGGAAAATCCACTTCCCCTGGTTGTTCAGATTTCCGCAACGAGCTCTGGTCAGGACGAGCTCGCCTGTCTGGATTGATTTGCGCGAAACTTTAGATCATTGTTTTCAGTAATGAATCCCTTTGTCAGGGTTGACGGCGGTACTCTGGGGCATAAGAATCCGCTTATGTGCGGGGCCAGATTCTATTTCACTCTCGCAGCCGCCGCGAGGATGTCATGACGAAACCATCTGATCCCGCTCCTCCAGGCCGCACGGACCGGCGCGGCTCTGGCATGGGCAGCTCAAAGCCCTACCGCGGACCAGAACGCCGTAAGGGCGAGCGGCGCGGTGCGGACCGGCGCGGCACGTCGCTGACGGTGTTTCTGGTCGACAATGATGAGGCGTTCCGTGTCTCGCTGGCGAGTGCGCTGCAAATGCTGGATTACAAAGTTGAATCCTATGCTTCAGCGATGGATTTTCTGTTTGCCTATGATGGCCTGGAGCCGGGTTGCCTGATCCTCGATTACAGGCTTCCCGGAATGAACGGGCTGGAATTGCAGGCCCATCTTAACTCGGCGGGGAACACGCTGCCGATCATTTTCGTCACCGGCCATGGGGGCGTGCCGGAATCTGTGCAGGCCATCAAGGCCGGGGCTCTCGATTTTCTGGAAAAGCCCTTCAGCCAGTCGGTTCTGATCGAACGGGTCGAAACTGCTCTGGCGATGGCTTCCGAACGGATTGCCTCAAAGGCAGGCACCGCGCGCCTCGACGCAAAATTCAAGCGCCTGACCATGCGCGAGATGGAAGTCGTCAGCCACATGGCCGCGAACCCGTCACAAACCTCCAGCAAAGAGGTCGGGGCGCGACTGGGGATCAGTCCCCGCACCGCCGATCACCACCGTGCCCGCATTCTGGAGAAGTTGCAGGTGCGCACGGTCGCCGAACTGGTGACGCTGGCACAACGTTATCTGTCGAAAACCTCAAGATCCAAATGAGACGGGCAATTGGATTGAACGCCGCTCTGGGCGATGATGCCCTGGCACCGGAGATCCTCACCACGGCCCGCATGGCCTGCGGCGGGCAATCGGACGATCCCGAAGCGCTGCGCGCTACACTTTGGGCAGCGGGGCAGTGAGTGGTGGTCGCCGCCTTGTCCTGTGTATGATGTGGTCGCCGCAAACCCGACACTGACCTGAGCTCAGTCTTTGCTCTCTGCTGATATGCCTCACGAGGGAGATCGACGATGTCGAAACGAAAGCAGCACTCCCCCTGATTTCAGGGCGAAGGAGACCCTGGATCTGCATGCCAGGATCGGAGAGCTGGCGATGGCCAACTCTTTTTTGGGAAGACAGCCGAGGCCTTGGGGCGTCAGGTGAGGCGCGGCATGGTCGGACGCGACCATCCGCGCCTGTTGATTGGCCGGCACTGCGCTCTGCTGTCGAACCCTCCGTCGTCGTTTTGCCGCACACTGCCGGGTGATACGGACCAGAATCTCGCGCTGATGCCGCTGATCGTCGAGGAGGCCCCCGACACGCCTTTCTTTGGCCTCCGTCAGATGACCTCGCACCTGCGTAACGAGGGCCACAAGGTGAACGAAAAGCACATGCGCCGGCGTAAGCGCCTGATCGGCCTGATGCCGATCTGTCAAAAGCCCGACACCAGTCGTCCAGCAAAAGGGCAAAAGATCTGTCCCCGCCTTCTGCGCGGGTCGCGGGAGGAAGGGCAAGCCAGGACTGCGGCATGGACATCCCCTGCCTGTCCCATAAGGCCCGGGTGGCGGCCTGCCATCAGCACGCGCCGCCCCAGGAAGCACGCGGCAGCAGCCTTTGCGCTGGCCTCGATGGCCAGCGCAAAGGCGGGCCCCTCTGAACGGCCCCTCGCCCGAGCGCCTCACGCCGCCCCGCCCTTTGCCATTGCGTGCCCCGCCGCACGGGATTATCTCAGACCGGAGCCGAACAAAGAGGTCCGACATGCTTTACCCATCCGGCGCGGCTTATCTCAAAGCCCCGAACAAGCAGGTTCTCCTGTTCGGCATGTCGGGTCTGGGCAAGACGCATCTGTCGAACATGCTGCGCGCGGCCCCGGCGGATCAGGGCGGCTGGTTCCATTACTCGGTCGATTACCGCATCGGCACCCGCTATATGGGCGAATATATTGCCGATAATTTCAAACGCGAAGCAATGAAGGTGCCGCTCCTGCGGGAACTTCTGATGTCGGATTCCGTCTTCATCGCCTCGAACATCACCTTCAACAACCTGGCGCCACTTTCGACCTATCTCGGCAAGCCCGGGGATGCGGCAAAAGGCGGCCTGCCCTTTGCCGAATATATGCTGCGCCAGGATCAGCATCGCGGCGCCGAAATCGCCGCAACGCTGGACACCAGACCCTTCATAGCCCGCGCCAATGACCTTTATGGCTACCGGAATTTCATCTGCGACACCTCAGGCTCGATCTGCGAAGTGGTGAACCCCTGGGATGAAAAAGACCCGGTGATGACGCAGCTCAGCCAGACGCTCCTGATGGTCTGGATCAGAGGCTCTGATGCCCATACCGAGGAACTCGTCCGCCGCTTTGACCGCGCCCCAAAGCCGATGTATTATCAGCCCGATTTCCTCACCCGCATGTGGGAAGACTACCGCGCTGAGTACAAAGTCAGCGAAGACAGCTGCGATCCTGACCATTTCGTGCGCTGGACCTATGCGAAGGCCCTCGCCCATCGCCAGCCGCGCTATGCCGCCATGGCCGAATGGGGTGTCACCGTCACCGCTGAAGAGGTCGCTGAAGTCTCCGACCCGGATGGATTTGACGCGATGATCGCCCGCGCGATCGATCGCAAGGCAAGCGAAGCCTGACCAATCCCTCTCCCGACTGGCATCACAACAAGGACAGACCATGCCGATCACCCTGCCCGAGACCCTGCCCGCTTATGCCGTCTTGCAAGACGAAGGCGTCATGGTCATGTCGCCCGAACGGGCGGCGCGGCAGGATATCCGGCCGCTGAAAATCGGCCTCCTTAATCTGATGCCGAAAAAGATCCAGACCGAGAACCAGTTCGCCCGGCTGATCGGCGCCACGCCCCTGCAGATCGACCTTTCGCTGATCCGGATGACCGAGCATCAGACGAAAAACACCGCCGCCGAACATATGGAAACCTTCTACCGCCCCTTCGAGGCGGTCAGAGAGGAGAAATTCGACGGGCTGATCATCACCGGCGCCCCGATCGAACATCTCGATTTCGATCAGGTCACCTATTGGGACGAGCTGCGCGAGGTCTTCGACTGGTCACGGACCCATGTCCATTCCACCTTCGGCGTCTGCTGGGGCGGCATGGCGATGATCAACCATTTCCACGGCGTGCCGAAACATATGCTGGAAAGAAAGGCCTTCGGCTGTTTCCTGCATGAAAACGTCGCCCCCGCCTCGCCCTATCTGCGCGGGTTTTCGGATGATTGTTTCGTGCCGGTCTCGCGCTGGACGGAAATGAAGCGCGATGAGATCGAGGGCGTCGACGGGATGAAGATCCTGCTCGACAGCGATCAGACCGGCCCCTGCCTCGTGGAAGATTCCGGGCTTAACGCTCTCTATATCTTCAACCATTTCGAATATGAGAATGACACGCTGAAGCAGGAATATGATCGCGACATCGCCAATGGCACCGCAATCAATATCCCGTCGCATTACTATCCCGGCAATGATCCGACAAAGCAGCCACGCAACCGCTGGCGCAGCCATGCGCATCTGCTCTACGGTAACTGGATCAACGAGATCTATCAGCACACGCCCTTCGACATGCGCGATATCGGCAGCTGAGCGAGGAGATGCGCCATGGCAAAAGAAAACCACGATCTGCCCTTTGACGGCGCGATCAGCCGCTACTTCCGCAAAGAGGCCCCGAAGGCGATCCGCGAGGCCATAGAGAAAGCCGGCAAGGATGATATCCTGACCCCCGGCTTTCCCTATTCCGAAGAGATGGGTCGCAAAGACTATGACACAGCGATGGAGGGGCTGCAGCGCCAGCTCGTCCGGCTCCAGGCCGATGTGAAAGCCACCGGCAAGCGCATTGTGGTGATCTTCGAGGGCCGCGATGCCGCGGGCAAGGGTGGCACCATCGCGCGGTTTCGCGAGAACCTGAACCCGCGCGTCGCCAATGTCGTGGCGCTGCCGGCGCCGTCTGACCGCGAAAAGGGCCAGTGGTATTTCCAGCGCTATATTGACTGGCTTCCGGCCAAAGGCGAAATGGTTCTGTTCGACCGCAGCTGGTATAATCGCGGCGTGGTCGAGAAGGTCTTCGGCTTTTGCTCGGATGCGGAACGCGCCACCTTCTTCCGCCAGGTCCCTGAATTTGAACATATGCTGGTCGATGAGGGCGTCATTCTGATCAAGCTCTGGCTTGAGGTCGGCCGCGCCGAACAGCTTCGCCGCTTCATCGAGCGCGAACAGGATCCGCTGAAACAGTGGAAGCTCTCCCCGGTCGATATCGAGGGCCTCGCGAAATGGGAGGACTATTCCGCCGCCATCGCCGAGACGCTGACGCTGAGCCATTCGGCGCATGCCCCTTGGACCGTGATCCTGTCGGATGACAAGCGGCGCGCCAGGCTCGCGGCGATCCGTCAGGTGCTGAGCCGTGTCGATTACAAGGGCAAGGACGAAGCGGTGATCGGTTCCATTGATCCGCAGATCAGCGGTGGCCCCGAGCGGATGCCCCGGGCCTGATGCGGCCGGAACGGATCGGACCATGAGCACGAAACGCGGCTATCACCATGGCAATCTGCGCCAGGCGCTGATCGATGCCGCTCTGGACCTGATCGCGGCCAATGGCCCGCAGGGCTTTTCCCTCTCCGAGGCCGCCAAAGCCGCCGATGTGACCCCGGCAGCCGTCTATCGCCATTTCGCCGGCCGTGACGACCTGATCGCCGAAGTGGCGCATCAGGGCTTCGCGATCTTCGCGGCATTGCTGGAATATGCCTGGAATGAGGGCCGCCCCTCAGCGCTGGCGGGGTTTGAGGCGATCGGGCGCGCCTATCTGGCCTTCGCGCGCAAATATCCCGGCCATTACCAGGCGATGTTTGAAAGCGGGTTGCAACCGGCCAGCCATCCGGACCTTGCGCTGATCGCCACCCGCGCGCGCGGGATCATGGAAAACGCCGCCGAAGCGCTGCTCGCCGCGCTCCCCGCTGCCCGGCGCCCGCCCGCCACCATGGTCGCCGCCCATATCCGTGCGACCAGTCATGGCATCGTGGAGCTTTTCCTGCGCGGCAATGGCGGCAGCCTGCCCTATTCGCCGGAGGACCTGCTCGAGGCCTCAGTCGGGATCTATCTGCGTGGCCTCGGTATCCTGCCGCCGGACAGCTAGGGCCAGCTGGGAAGAGGGGCCCTGCCCCTCGAGGCTTCGCCTCTCACCCCGGGATATTTAGAGACAGAAAATAATTGCTCCCATTTTCTGTCTCTTAAATATCCCCGCCGGAGGCCTTCCCCCGCGCAAGCGGGGGAACCGATCAGCGGAAGAGCACAAGCGCCGAGGGCGACCAGGCGAGCTCGACTTCGGTGCCCACATCCAGAACCGGACGGCCAGGCGTGTTGCGCATCGACAGACGCACCTCGACATCGGTCTCACCAATGAACACATCGTAATAGGTCATATCGCCGAAATAGATCACCTCGTCGATCTTGCCTTTGACCGAGCGATCATCCGCGGTCTGGCCCGGGTAGAGCATGGTCAGCGTCTCGGGGCGCAGCCCCACAACCGGGCTGCCCTCGCCGGTCGGCGCAGGTGCCTGATCGGCTTCGAGGGTCACGCGGCCGAGGCCTTTGGCCTCGACCTCGAACCGGCCGCCCTGTTCCGAGATAATCTCGCAGGGGATGAAATTCATCGTACCGATGAAATCCGCGACCTTGCGGCTGTTCGGGCGGCGGTAAAGCGTTTCCGGATCGGCGAGCTGCGCGATCTGGCCCTCGAACATCACCGCGATGCGGTCGGACATCACCAGCGCCTCTTCCTGGTCATGTGTCACCAGGATGAACGTGATCCCGACCTGGCGCTGCAGCTTGATCAGTTCGACCTGCATATGCTCGCGCATCTTCTTATCAAGCGCGGAAAGCGGCTCGTCCAGCAGCAGAACCTTCGGCTTCAGGATCAGCGCCCGCGCCAGCGCAACCCGCTGCCGCTGGCCGCCTGACAGCGCATGGGCCGCGCGCCCGCCATAGCCCTTGAGGCCGACCATTTCGAGCGTCTCTTCCACGGCAGCCGCCTTTTCGGCCTTGCTGCGCGGATCGCGGCGCAACCCGAAAGCCACGTTTTCCGCCACCGACATATGCGGGAAGATCGCGTAGCTCTGGAACACCATATTGGTCGGCCGCAAGTTCGCGGGAACCGAGCTCATATCCTTGCCATCGATCAGCACGGCGCCGGAATCGACGCCTTCGAAGCCGGCAATCGTGCGCAACAGCGTGGTCTTGCCGCAGCCCGAGGGCCCGAGCAGCGAGAAGAACTCGCCCGCCCGGATCGTCCCGTTGATGCCCCGCAATGCGTGGTAATCGCCGTAGTATTTCTGGATATCCCGAAACTCGATCATGGTCGGGCGTTTATCAGCGCTCATTACAGGAAGCCTCCGGAATCCTTGCCACCGGTCCTGGCGATGCCGCGGCGACGGAAATATTCAGCGATTGCGAGAAGACAGATAGAAAGACCGACAAGGATCGTCCCCAGAGCCAGCATTGAAGGCACTTTCGCGGGGAAACGGAACTGGCCGAAAATATAGACCGACAGGATAGGCTGGCCCGAGCCGAGGAAGTTCGCGACAATGAATTCGTCGATCGAGATGGTGAAGGTGATCAGGAACGAGGACAGGATCCCCGGCATGACCAAAGGCAGGATGATCAGGCGGAAGGTCGAGGCCGGGGTCTCGCCCAGATCCAGCGCCGCCTCTTCCAATGAGCGATCCAGTGACTGGAAGGCCGAGGTCAGCAGCGCCACGGAAAACGGCGTGCAGATCAGCAGATGGCCGAGGATCACGGTGAAGATCGACAGGGGGATGCCAATTGCCATCAACACAATCAGCAAGGACATCGCGACGATCATCTCGGGCAAGACCAGCGGCAGCATGATAAAGCCCATCACCGGCGCCTTGAGCGGCCATTGATAGCGCACCGAAGACCGCGCTGCGAAGAGGCCCAGAATGGTCGACAGCGTGGCGACGGAAAGCGCAATGATCAGGCTGTTCTTCAGCGCCTTCCACAGGTTCGGATCGGCCCACATCTCGGAAAACCATTTGGTGGTGAAGCCCGAAAGCGGGAAAGATACTACTGCGGCATTGTTGAAGGCAAAGAGCGGCAGCACGAGGATCGGGCCGTAAAGGAACGCCAGATAGAGGATCGCATAGATCTTAAGGCCGGGGGCTTTGGTCATTTCCGGCCTCCGATAAAGCGCTTGTTCAACAGCAGGAAGCCCACACTGATAATCGCCACCGCAATCATCGCACTCGCCGCCAGCGCCGACCCCATCGCAAAGTTGCGCGATTTAAGCAGCTGTGTTTCCACGAAATTCGAAACCATCGGCACTTTGCCCGCGCCGATCAGCTCGGGCGTCACATAGTCGCCGGCGGTCGGGATAAAGACGATCAGCACCGCCGCGATCACGCCCGGCATCGACAAAGGCAGGGTGACGCGCAGGAAGGTGCGCCATTTGCTTTCGCCCAGATCCTGGCCGGCCTCCAGCAGCGAGCGGTCGACCTTTTCAAGGCTGACGAAAATCGGCAGCACCGCGAAAGGCGCATAGGCATGGGCCAGCGTGATGATGATCGAGGTCACGCCATATTGCAGCACATTGAGCTGCGTATCCATGATCCCCAGCCCCATCAGCGAGCTGTCGACGATGCCGTCATAGCCCAGAATGGTGCGCCAGAGTGCGACCCGGATGATATAGCTGGTCCAGAACGGAATGGTGATCAGAAACAGCCAGAGCGACTTTTTCGATGGCTGCACATGGAAGCTGACGAAATAGGCGATCGGATAGGCCAGCAGCACGGTGGCCAGTGTCACCAGGACCGAGACATTCAGCGAGCGCAGCATCACGATGTGATATTGTGGCCGTGTCAGCACCTGCAGATAATTTTCGCCTGTGATCGGCAGGCTGACCGCCCCGCGAGACCCGGTAAGCACCGAATAGACCAGAACCGTTGCCAGCGGTGCCGCAAGCAAGAGAAAGGTCACCACTGCCGGGGGCGCAATCAGCAGCCAGCCCGTGCGTGCTTCAGAGGATTTTGATTGCACCTTTACCCCCGGATCTGCCGGTTTCCTGCCGACGTCTGTTTGATCAAAATACTGACGCCGCTCTGGCTTTCATGCAAGCCTGCAGATGCGAAGGCAAGGGAAGCTGCCAAAAAAAGTTGCGCCGCCCGGCCGGGCGGCGGCGCTCTGGTCAGCCTCTGATCATTTCTACGGCTATGGCGCGTTTATTCAGCTCGGCATAGAGGGCGAGCACGATACGCGGCTGTTCCACCGCGACCTGAAGCGCATCGGAAAGCTGCTCTTCAAAGCCTTCGCCCGCCTCGACGCGCCAGATCATGTGACGGGCTGCCCCGTCATCGTAAACCACCTCAACCGCATCGCCGCGACGGCGCCAGCCAAGGAAATCGGAACACCCGCGCGGGGCGTGGAAAATGGCCTGCTGTCCCATTCGAGATCTCGTTTTTGCTGCTCTTTACAGCATGGGACAATGCCGCGCCCGCGCCGTCAACCTGAAGAGCCGCCCGTAACCCCCCGAAATTACGACCCGAGTCCGCAGTGCAACACTTACCCGCACCGGGTGATCCGTCTCAGACCGCCAGCGCCGCGGGCGGATTGGCCAGCAAAGCCGCCAGCCGGTCGAGGCCCAGCTCGAAATCGCAAAGCGGCAAGGCGCCCGGAATAGCAAGGCGGATCGCATGCGGCGCGCGCCCGCCCACCAGCGCATATTCATCGGCCGAGCGCACCATGACCCCCTCGGATTCAGCCATCCGCGAAAAGGACGAAGCGCGCCAGCCCTGCGGCAGATTCAGCCAGACAAAGGGCACGCCGGGCTGCCAGGAAAGATCATAGCCGCCCAGCCGGTTGACGGCGACCTGGATGCGATGGGCAAACTCGGCCTGGACCTTCGCCCGGATCTCTTCGGCAGCGCCCGAGCGAAACAGATGCAGCATCAGATCCGAAACCGGCCGCGCCAGGGCGAAAAAGCCGTATTGCGCCGACAGCCGCCCCGCCTCGCCCATGCCTGCCGGGCAGATCACAAAGCCAAAGCGCATCGCCGCAGAAACGGTTTTCGAGATGCTGCCGACCAGCCAGACCCGTTCAGGTGCCAGGGCCCGCAGGGTTGGCAGATCGCTTTCCGCAACCGAATAGCAATCATCTTCAAGCACTTGCAAATCATAGTCGCGGGCGATCCGCGCAATCTGCATCCGGCGCTCCACCGGCATCCGGCGCGTCGTCGGATTCTGCGCCTCGGAGGTCAGGCACAGCACCTGCGGCCCATGCCGGCGGCAGACCGCCTCCAGCGCCTCGGGGATGACGCCATATTCGTCGATCTCGACCGCCACAACATCGGCACGGGCCGAGCGCGCTGCATAACGGAAACCCGGATAGGCGAGTTCTTCCAGCACCACCACCGGCCGGTCGCCCCGCAGGCAACAATCGAAGATCAGCCCGACCGCATTCTGCCCGCCATGGGTCAGCATGATGTCATCCGCCGTCGCCGGGCCAAGGATCCGGTCCCCCATCCAGCGCAGGACCTCGGTCCGAAGGGCATATTCCCCCGACTGGCTGGTGTAATCGGTCCAGCCGCGCGCGGTGCCGGCGGCCATGGCGGTCAGCGCCTCCTGAAAGGCCTCGGTCTGGCCGACCTCGGGCACCTGCGGCGGCCGCATATCGATGGCACCGACCCGCATCGGCAGCCGTTCGGTGTAAAGCGGCTGCGTCGGCCCGAGGCGCGGCTGGCTGGAGGCGACAAAGGTACCGCGACCAACCGTGGCCTCCAGAAGCCCCTCTTGCGTCGAGATCTGATAGGCCCGCGCCACGGTACCCGGCGTCAGAGACAGGCGCCAGGCCAGATCGCGAACCGTGGGCAATTGTGTGCCCGGCGGCAGATCGCCCGCGCGGATTGCATCGCGAAGCGCGCGGCTGAGACCGAGATATTTCGGGCCAGCCCAGGCGCTGAGATCAGGAGACCATCTTGTATCCGGCACAATGTAGCTCTGGTGATTGATATTTGGCTATTGTATTTCTTTTTGTAGCATATCAGCCAGATTGTACCAATACAAGGCATAACAGAAATGACCTGGCAATCCGCCCCCTCCCGCCCTGCGCCTTTGTCGCGGCTTGACCGGTTGCCGCCGGTATCGCGCCTGCTGGTCACAATTGGCCTCGGTCTGGCGCGGTGGCAGAGCCGAAAGCGCACGCGCCTGTCGCTGGCCCGGCTGGATGATCACCTGTTGCGCGATATCGGCATGGCGCCAGTGACGCGCGACAGCGAAGTGGCAAAGCCGTTCTGGCGCGCGTGATCGCGGGCGCAAGCGCGCCGCGAAATCGCCTCCCTCCCCTAATTGAACCCCTGAGACTGGGGCCGGATTTCCGGCCCCTCTTTTTCATTGCGGCGTCCGGATCGGCTGCCCCTGTCTGCCCCCCCGCCCCCGAAAACCTGCTGCGCAAAAGAAAAAGGGCCCCGCAAGCGGAGCCCTTTTCCTCTCATCCAGCGGATTGCTCCGCCGGAGTCGCTGCATAAACCGTGGTGCCGGGCCCTCAGGGCTCAGCGGGCGAGCAGTTTCGCCTCATGCTTTTTCAAGGTGCGGCGGGCAGCATGGTAATTGCCGAGGCCTTCTTCGGTCTTCAGATCCGGGAAGAGTTCGAAGATCTCGTTGCGTTGCGCATTGCCCATGCCTTTCAGCGTGTAATCGCCGGGCTGGAAGCTCTCGGTCCAGGCACCGTTCGACAGCACGACCTCGTGGCGGTCACACATGAAGTGAATATAGCTGACACCGATCGACTCGATCTGGTGGATGCCGTTCGAGCCGACAAGATGCTTGGCCGAGACCAGCACTTCATGCTCGTCGAAGTAAAGTTGGGTGCGGTCATTGGCGACGAGCAGACGGTGGTTCGGCGAGACCAGCATGTCACGCTCGGGCAGACCATTGCCAAGACTGTGCGCCTTGACCAGAATCGGCTGCAGGTGGCTGTCAACGCGCAGCTGCTGCCCGGTCAGGGCCTTTTCACCAATCCAGCGGATCTCCTGGATGCCGTTGTCGCGGGTAATCACCCGGTCACCGGCGCGCAACTCCTCGACCGGCACCTCACCACGCGGCGTCGCGATCAGCGTGCCGGGGGTAAAGCAGGGGATGACATTCTCGATATTGCGGAAGTCGAGATGACCAACCTCATTGCCGTCACGGTCGAGGAAATGGACGCGGCCGTTTTCCGGGTTTTCCTCGTCATAGACGATGCGCAGCGGACCGGCGCCTGAAAGGTCGAGCGTGTCGTAATCGTCGCCCTCTTCGCCGCCGTCAATAAAGCTGCCGATCCCGGCGCCCTGGTTCTCGACAATGATCGTGTCGCGATCTGCGCCACCGAAAACCGTGTCGCCGCCGCCGCTCAGGACAATTGTATCATTTCCGGCGCCGCCGAAGATGACATTATTCCCCTCGCCGCCGAACAGCTGATCCGCGCCGGACCCGCCGAACAGCGTGTCGTCACCGGCCCCGCCATAAAGCGTGTCGTCGCCGCTGCCGCCGAAAAGGATGTCGTCGCCCGCGCCGCCATAGAGCAGGTCATTGCCGGAGCCGCCATAGAGGATGTCGTCGCCGTCATCGCCATGCAGCACGTCATCGCCTGATCCGCCGTAAATCTGATCATCGCCGGTGCCACCGAAGACGGTGTCATTGCCTGCCCCCGCGAGCACGGTGTCATTGCCGGCGCCGGCATAGATACGGTCATCATCCGGGCCATCGCCCGGGATGATCGCGTCACCGGCATCGACCTCATCCCCATCGGCATCGATATAGCCAGGCCCGATCAGATCGTCGCCATCGGTGCCGGTGATGATGCCATCGCGGCCGGTGGCGGGATTGACGGTGACGAAGATCGTCGCGGTATCGGTGCCGCCATTGCCATCCGAGATTTCATAGCCGATCTCGGCGGTGCCGGTGAAACCCGGGTTCGGCGTAAAGCGGATACCGCCATCGGGCAGCAGCTCGACCGTGCCATTGGGCGAGGTCGGCGTCCCAACCAGCGACAGGGTGTCGCCATCGACATCTGTGTCATTGGTCAGCGGATAGATCACGAACGGGGTGCTGCCGGTGGTCGAGGCAAAATCGTCATTCGCCACCGGATCGTCATTCACCGGATGCACCGTCACCGTCACCGTGGTCGAGGCCGTCATCCCGTCCGGATCGGTGATGGTGTAAGTGATGGTGTCTTCGCCGTTGAAATCGGGGTTCGGACGATAGATCAGCACGCCATTGTCGCCGATCTCGACGGTGCCATTGCCGGCACTCGCGCTGGTCACGGTCAGAGCACCGCCCTCGGGATCGCTGTCATTGGCGAGGACGTCGATCTCCACCACGCCATCCTCATCCACCTCGGCGATGTCGGGATTTGCAATCGGCGGCTCGCCGACCGGGTGGTTGTCAACGCTGTCCGAGACCCAGAAATGGCCGACCGTGCCTTCGAAATGGCTGGTGACTTCGGGGTTCAGCGGGTCGGAGGTGGTTTCCTGGCCGCCGCCGAGGATCCAGGGCTGGCCGTAATCGGCCATCACCAGGGTCACATCAGGCGAAGTCGGCTGCGAGCTGACGCCACCGGTGGTGGTATTGGTGACATTGAGCTGGCCGCCGGCACCGCCCTGATCCCAGGAGAAGGTCAGGTCAATCGTGTCGCCGGGCGTAAAGAACCCAGGGCCGGTGGTGTAAACAGTGTCGCCCGAACCGCTTTCGCTGGTGACGATCACTGCGCCATCCGGGGTAACCTCGATACGGAAGCTGCCCTCGTGATCGCCGGCAGTGTCACGCGACACAACGGTCTGATTGTCGCTCAGCGGGCTGGCGGTCGGGGTAAAGCTGATGCCGACGGTGCCGCTCGACAGCTGGAAATCCATGTGAGGATCGAATTTCACGTAGCCGGTCTGGCCATCCAGATTGAGGTTACCGTCGCTGACGGTCGCCCCACCGGTCAGGCCACCATTCTGCTCGCCATGCGAAGGGGCTTCGTCACGGATGAGGTGCGTCGTCGGTTCTTCGAAGTTGTAAAGTGCGATAACAGGCATCTCAGGTCCTCGTACATCCCGACAACGAAATCCGTCGCCGCAAATCCCATCCAGAAACGACCCGAAATGGTCGTCGTAAACTCCTGCAACGGGCACAATCGCACGGTAATACCGAGCGAACCCGTCGAATGGAGGTGGATGGGATGAGGGGATGCCGGCCTGTAAAAGACCTTACCCGCAAAAGCGGGCTTCCGGAATACCGGTATCGGCAGCACTCTCGTCACCACTCTGGTGCCTTGCGGCACACCACCAACATACGACCGCCCCCACGGCCCATACGTCTTGCAGCTGACGATCAATATCTAGCTTTGCTTTGCCCCGGAAGGAAGCGGAAAAGGCGCGAATTGCGGCAGGAAGGTGTTCTTCCGCAGGACAGAACCAGTCCTCCAAGGCGAGTATGAGGGCATTTCCGGCAGGGCAATTGTTTCCGCGTCAGAGACAGATCCAGTCAGAATTTCAGAAAATTTCAGTAGAATTCTCCAAGAACTTTCGAAATCTCTTCTCAGAAGCCTGCGGAACCGGCCAGATGGCCGGGATTTGTTGCCTGAATCAGAACAGCCCGCAACAACCCGGCCGCGAATTAATCATGCCCCGAAAAGCCAAAGTGATTGTGTTCCCCTCGTGATGTCGCGTTGCCAAAGCCTGATCAGTAAGCTGGTTTAGATGTATTAACGCTCACCTGAGCAACATTGACCCGAGGGAAACCTGCGAATCATCTGTCCCGATGCAGCGCTCCCACGGGGGATCCGCCTCAGATTCGCCACATTGCGCCCCCTGCCCGGCGCAAAGCCCCAAAGCCGCGCCGGGCCAGGCGAGACGCATGGAGCGACACACCGCTCCTGATACATCTCCATACGCATCCATATTCGCGCCAGACGCGCGCGAGCGCGCTGTCAGATGACGCTGCGGATGGCGAAGCTGGAATTGATCCGGGTGACGCCCGGCAGGCGCGACAGGATCTCTTTATGGATCCGCTCATAATCACCGGGGTTCTCGGCCTCGAGATGGAGAAGGTAGTCTTCTTCGCCGGTCATCAGCCAGCATTGCCGGATCTCTGGGTGTTTGCGGACCTCGGCCTCAAAGGCGTTCAGGATCTCTTCGGTCTGGCGCGAGAGGCTGATCCGCACGATCACCACATGGCGGCTTTCCGAGGCAGGGCCCGCCACCAGCGCCGTGTAGCCGCGAATGGTGCCGTTTTCTTCAAGCATCCGCACCCGGCGCAGGCAGGCCGAGGGCGAGAGCCCGACCTCTGCCGCCAGCGCGACATTCGACATGCGGGCATCGCGGCGCAGCGCCCGAATCAAGGCGCGGTCGATACGATCGATCTCTGACATGAAATTGCACACATCGCCGGATTGTTTCACTAATGACCGAATAATCGCATAATATTGCGTCAATCAACAGGACATTCGATCAATGATCAACGAGCATCGGGGGAAATCGGCGTATTGGTCAGGCCCCGGCTGAAGATCGGGTCCGGCAGCAGGGGAAGATCAGAATGAAAGTCATCGTTCTTGGCGGTGGGGTCGTGGGCATCACCTCGGCCTGGTATCTGGCCAAGGCCGGCCATGAGGTCACGGTGATCGACCGCGAGGACGGCCCGGCGCTGGAGACTTCTTTCGCCAATGCGGGTGAGGTGTCGTTTGGCTATTGCAGCCCCTGGGCCGCGCCGGGGATCCCCCTGAAAGCGATCAAATGGGTGATGATGGAACATGCCCCTCTGATCCTGAAGCTGAAGATCGACACGGCGATGATCGGCTGGCTGTTCAAACTGCTCGGGAACTGCACCGCCTCGCGCTATGCGATCAACAAGAGCCGGATGCTCAGGATTGCGGATTATTCGCGCGAGAGCTTTGCCCAGATCCGCCAGGAGACCGGAATTCAATATGATCACGGCATGAAGGGCACGCTGCAGCTGTTCCGCACCGAGGCGCAGCTGGAGGCCTCGGCCAAGGATGTGAAGGCGCTGAAGGCGGATGGCATCCCCTGCGAATTGCTCGACCCCGATGGCTGTATTGCGGTGGAGCCCGGCCTCGCCCATGTGAAAGACCGGATCGTGGGCGGGCTGCGCACCCCGCTTGACGAGACCGGGGATTGCTTCAAATTCACCACTGCGCTGGCGGCTTTGTTGGTGGAAAAGGGCGTGACCTTCCGCTGGGGCGAGACGATCGAGCATATCGTCACCGAAGGCGGGCGGGCGACGGGCGTGAAGACTGACAAGGGTCTGGTCACAGCGGATGCGGTGGTGGTTTGCCTCGGCTCTTACTCGCCGCAGATCCTGAAGCCGATGGGGATCAGGCTGCCGGTCTATCCGGTGAAGGGCTATTCGCTGACCATCCCGATTGCGGACCCGGCGCGGGCCCCGGAATCGACCATCATGGACGAGACCTATAAAATCGCGATCACGCGGCTGGGCGACCGGATCCGGGTCGGCGGTATGGCCGAAATCTCCGGCTATAATGACCGGCTGGATGCGAAACGGCGCCGGACGCTCGAGCATTCCGTGATGGATCTCTTCCCGGGTGGCGATCCGAAACAGGCCTCGTTTTGGACGGGCCTGCGCCCGATGACACCGGATGGCACACCGGTGATCGGGGGAACAAAGGTACAGGGGCTGTTCCTCAATACCGGCCATGGGACGCTGGGCTGGACGATGAGCTGCGGCTCGGGTCGGGTGCTGGCGGATCTGGTTTCGGGGCGCGCGCCGGAGATCGACGCGAAGGATCTCGCAATCAGCCGCTACGCCTGAGGCTGGTGCCGAAGACAGCATGACCTTCAGGGCATTTTTGCCTGCGGCCTGGGAAACAAACCGGGCGCCCCTGCGGGGCGCTTTGCCTCCGGCGGGAGGGCAGATTACTCTCTGTAGTCCCGACATCTGGTTCAGGAAGCATCTGTC
Organism: Pseudogemmobacter sp. TB195; assembly: GCF_058313095.1. NCBI lineage: Bacteria > Pseudomonadati > Pseudomonadota > Alphaproteobacteria > Rhodobacterales > Paracoccaceae > Pseudogemmobacter > Pseudogemmobacter sp. TB195. The sequence goes on along the minus strand of NZ_JBZEGG010000003.1, from coordinate 208,405 downwards.
AGGCTCTGAAACCCAGATCCTGCAGATGTATTCGCAGGGCGTGAGACACGCCGGGCGGCCTGACTCTGCGCGCAAAGCTGTAGCCGCCGCGAAGCCCGTCAGATGAACTCGCAGCAGGTCGCGTCTGTCGTAATAGAAGCGTTTGACTGTGGCCTACTTATTCCTGCGGTTCATGCGTTAGACCGGGCCATTGGTCCAAGGGTGACCGGGCTCTGTCAGCCAATGGTCGATCCCGCCTCGCCACGGTCGCCCCAAGCGGTGGCGAGGCCCTGGCTCGACCTCACAGATCATGTCAAAGCGCATCGGCCGGGAGCAGATGGTTTTCCGGTTCGAAGGCTGCTCTGCGAACTCGATGCCTTTAGCGGAGAGAATGGAGTGAACCGAGGTCAAAGGCACGGCCTCAGGCATGTGCTGAAGGAAATCCCAGGCCGTAGTTCTGTCGGCTTTGTCGATGAGTTGGGCCACGGCAAACTTGCTCGTGCACTCGATCCCGCGAAACATCGTCTGTGCTGCTCCTGTGGCTGTCCTGGCCCGGCCGAAAGGCTCCCCGATCTCTTCCGCCCCCCCTCTTTGACCTGGCGTATTCTGGGTGCCGGACAGATCTGCGGGCGATGGCAGAAGGCCGGGATTTCCGGGCAGACGTGCGGCGTGACCAGCATCTGACGCGGCCGCGACGATGTATTCCGCGCTGTCAGAGCCGCGGTCTGCCGCGAGTGTCAGGCGCCGGGCCGATACTGGCGAGTGGCGATTAAGCATTGCGCGCGCCGGAGGAGCGTCCCTCGCCGCTGAAACCGACTTCGGCATTGCGGTTGCGGTATGTGGGTGCCGTGCCGGGACGTGCTCCTCGGGGTCGACGTCGCTGAACAGCGATCCCGTCGCCGCGTTCGGTCCACGCATCGCCACCTCCGTCCGGCCAGGGGGCATGAATCATGTTCTTCGAGGGGCGATGTGGGTGTCCAGGCAGGATTTACATAGCGGCCTGCCAAAGCCGGGGAGCGATCCTGGGCCAGACATCCCCAACCGAAAAGACCGTCCTGCGAGTGGTGGAGATGAAGAAAGCCATCAGGCTCCTGAAAGGAGCAGGCAAATCCATGGCCATTGTTGAACTCATACCCGGCGGAGGTTTTCGTGTCCTGGCATCACACCCGGCTTCGACCACGCCGAAAATGCCGCCCAACCCTTTCGACAAGCTTTTAGAATAATTCGTACCAAGAGTCTCAGATACGTGCGGCGATACATCGACAGTGAAGGCCGGGAGCGCATTAACTCCCGCCGCGCTGAGCAACCTCATATTGCCCTTCGGGATCAGCGCCATCACAGGCGCCAGAACCAGCCCCTAAGCCGCCACCGTCCACCCCGTCATCTTTGCCAGCCAAAGCGGACCGCCAGCGCATAGCCGGCCTCGGCCAGCGCGCCGAGTGTTGTTCCGATCATCAGCGCCAGATCCGGGTCAAGCGCCATCTCACGCCCAAGGCCCGGATCGATCACACCGTAAGCCACCAGCGCCCCCGAGACATAGCGCGCGAGTATGCGGGCCATAACAGCCGTCATGCGAAACTCCTGTTTTGACGTAGGAAAACCTGTGCGATCAGCGCGATAATGCTGGCGAGAAGGCCGTCGCGCGCGCGGGTCTTTTGCGCAACCACCGGGGCGGCGATCAGCGCGCGCAGCCGGTCACCGGTCTCGATTGCGGGCCCGGGGGCAACCATGCCAGGCAGCCAGGTCACATCCCATTTGCCGCGCTGCGCGATGCCGAGTGTCGGTTGTACCTCGGCATGGGTCAGTACCGTACAGGGGCCAAGTGAAATGGCGTAACGCGCGCAGAGCACGCGGCAAAGCCCGGCCAGGGCGCGCAATTGTGCCTCGGTGACCGGGGCGTGGCCGGGGCGGAACGGTTGCTCCACTGCGCCCGCCATTGCCGCCAGTGCGACGCCGATGCTGCCGGTGTTACAGTTGAGCGTATGGGCGGCGTATGCGCCCCTGACCAGCCGCCCTTCATTGGCGGCAACCGGGAACTGTCCCGGATGGACCTTGCCGGCGCCGTCGATCACATAGTGATAATGGTGCAGGTCAAGCCCGGTCGGCTGATGCGGGCCGCCGGTCCAGTGGATGATGATGCGCTGCAAGTGACCCCTCCGCGAAAGCTGCGGGGCCAGAGTGAGCGGTTAATCTCTTAATAAGGGTTCCGCCGGGGATCGCCCCCGGCGGCAGGCGCGCAACGCATCAGCGTCCGAATTTGCCCTTGAGCGCATCGGCAAAGGCATTGCCGCCGCCCGAGTTTTGCGGTGCCGAGGACATTGGCCGGTTGCTCTTTTGCGGGCTGCGGTCGCGGGCCTGATCCCGGCCCGGGCCACGTTCCTCACGCGCCGATTTCGCCGAGGCGCCGCCGTCTTTCTTCATCGTCAGAGCGATCCGCTTGCGCGCGACATCGACCTCGACCACGGTGACCCTGACCACATCTCCGGCCTTCACCACCTCATGCGGGTCCGAGACGAATTTGTCGGCCAGCTGGCTGACATGGACCAGCCCGTCCTGATGCACGCCGATATCGACGAAGGCGCCAAAAGCCGCGACATTGGTGACGGTGCCTTCCAGCACCATGCCGGGTTTAAGATCTTTGATCTCTTCAATCCCATCCGCGAAGGTCGCGGTTTTGAATTCGGGTCGCGGGTCGCGGCCCGGTTTTTCAAGTTCCGACAGGATGTCGCGCACCGTGGGCAGGCCGAATTTTTCATCGACAAACTGACCGGGATTGAGCTGTTTCAGCGCCACACCATCGCCCATCAGGCTGCGGATGTCACGCCCGCAGGCGGCGACGATTTTACGGGCAACATCATAGGCTTCCGGGTGGACGGAGGAGGCATCCAGCGGCTCTTTCCCATCCGGGATGCGCAGGAATCCCGCCGCCTGTTCAAAGGCCTTTGGCCCGAGCCGTGCGACTTTCAACAGCTCGCGCCGGCTTGCGAACGGCCCATTGGCATCGCGATGCGCCACGATGCTTTCGGCCAGCCCCTGCCCCACGCCCGACACCCGCGCGAGCAGCGGCGCTGAAGCCGTGTTGAGATCAACCCCCACCGCATTCACCGCATCCTCGACCACCGCGTCGAGGCTTTTCGCCAGCCGGTGCTGGTCGACATCATGCTGATACTGGCCAACGCCGATCGATTTCGGCTCGATCTTCACCAGCTCCGCCAGAGGATCCTGCAGGCGCCGCGCGATGGAAACCGCGCCGCGCAAGGACACATCCAGCCCCGGGAATTCCCGCGCCGCCAGTTCCGAAGCCGAATAGACCGAGGCGCCGGCCTCGGAGACCACCACCTTCACCGGTTTATGTGCGCCCGCAGGCAGCAAAGCCAGCAGATCGGCGACCATCTTTTCCGTCTCGCGGCTCGCCGTGCCATTGCCGATGGCGATCAGCTTGACGCCGAGATTGCCGATCAGCTTCGCAATCGCCACCTGGGCGCCGCGCAGATCGTTCTTCGGCTGGAAAGGATAGACCGTTTCGGTTGCCAGAAGCTTACCCGTGGCATCGACCACGGCAACCTTGACCCCGGTGCGGATGCCGGGATCCAGCCCCATCGTGGCCTTGCCGCCCGCCGGTGCCGCCAGCAGCAGATCTTTGAGATTGCGGGCAAAAACCCGGATCGCCTCAGCCTCGGCAGCCTCGCGCAATTCCGCCATCAGATCCAGCGTCAGCGAGGTTTTCAGCTTGATCCGCCAGGCCCAGGCGCCCGCCTCGCGCAGATATTTGTCGCCCGCGCCCGGGCCAGAGGCCAGCAGCACCGCCGCACAGGCGCGCTCGGAGGGAGATTCGCCGCGGGCTGCCTCGGGGTCGATTTCCAGATCAATCGTCAGCACATCTTCATTGCGGCCGCGCAGCATGGCGAGAACCCGGTGCGAGGGCGCGTCGCGGAAGGATTCGGTGTGATCGAAATAATCCGAGAATTTCGCGCCAGCCGTCTCTTTCCCGGCCTGGACCTTAGACCTCAGCCGGCCTTCCTTGCGCATATGCTCGCGCAGTCTGCCCAGAAGCCCCGCATCCTCCGACAGCCCCTCGGCGATGATGTCGCGCGCGCCTTCCAGCGCGGATTTCGCATCTGCAAAGCCCTCGGTCAGGAACCCGGCCGCCAGCACCGCCGGATCGGCCCGGCGATCCGCGAGAATCGCATCAACAAGACCCTGCAGCCCTGCCTCGCGCGCGATCATCGCCTTGGTGCGGCGCTTCGGCTTATAGGGAAGGTAAATATCTTCGAGCTCGGCCTTGGTCACCGCCCCGGCAATCGCACAGGCAAGATCGTCGGTCAGCTTGCCCTGATTCGTGATTTCACCGAGGATTGAGGCGCGCCGCGCCTCAAGTTCCCGCAGATAGGTCAGCCGTTCTTCAAGCTTCCTCAGTTGCGTATCGTCCAGCCCGCCGGTCACTTCCTTGCGGTAGCGCGCGACGAACGGCACCGTGGCCCCACCATCCAGCAGCTCGACCGCCGCCACAACCTGCCGGGTCTGGGCCCCGATCTCGGCGGCGATGATTTCCGGAATACGGGCGACAGACATGCGAATCCTCCGAGACGAAACCGATAAGACAGGAGGGGCGAAAATAGCGGAGGTCCGGCGCAGGGCAAGCCCGGAAGAGGTCTGCCCTGCCCCGCAGGAGCTGATTTGGCCCGGGTGAAAATTCCTGCCGCTCTGCCCTTGCAATATCCTCAGCCGGGCGCTAATCAACCGCCAAGTGCCGACATAGCTCAGTTGGTTAGAGCACCAGATTGTGGATCTGGGGGTCCCCCGTTCGAGCCGGGGTGTCGGTACCATTCCTCCCTTTTTGCGCCCAGGGGCGATACTGCTTGCAGGTGCCACCCTGCGGGGTGGAAACTCACGGGCAGAAAAGTCTCATCCGGGAGCCTGAGCCGCCATGGGCATCAACAAACAAAGCGACATCGCCGCCAATATCCAGATCGGGCCAACCGATGCCGGTATGGTGCGGATCTATATCGAAGCCGAAGGCGGGATCGAACTGCCGCTGGATTTCGACCCCGAAGAGGCGGAAGAGATCGCCGAAGAGCTGCGCGCTGCGGCCGAGGCCGCTCGGCTGATGACGGAAGAAGGCAGCAAGGGCGGCAAACCCAGGCGCCGCTGACCCTGCCGTAAGCCCGGCGCCAGACGCGCCGCAAATTCCTTTCAAAAAGGAATTTGGCCGTTTTCTGGAAAGAAAACGGCCGCCAGTTACCTGGCGGCGCGTCGGTATCCTGATCCGGCGTCAGAGGCGGAGATGTTACGGGCTGCTGTCAGCCGCGACGGCCGCGACGTTCCCGTTTGGCCGGGCCTTCGCCGTCAGTGCCATCGGACACGGAGGAGAAAGCGCCCAGCTTTGACGCCACATCTTCAAGGCTCGGCGCGGGGCCGCGAGGTGTTTCTTCCAGCGCGCGCCGCATCGCTTTCAGATGCTCTGGCATGGTGCCGCAGCAACCGCCGATGATCTTCACCCCGGCATCGCGGGCCATTACCGCATAGACGCCCATCAGCTCTGGCGTGCCATCATAATGGATATGGCCGTCGTGATATTTCGGGATCCCGGCATTGCCCTTTGCCACAACCGGCCGCGTCGTCCCGGTGGCAATGAAGCCCATCACCGTGCGCATCAGATCCGACGCCCCGACCCCGCAATTCGCGCCAAACGCCAGCGGCGCCTCGGGAAGTTTCTCGACCAGCTCTGCCATCGCCGCAGAGGTCACCCCCATCATGGTGCGGCCTGCCGTGTCAAAGCTCATAGTCCCGACCCAGGGCATGCCCGCAAGTTTCGCCGCCTCGGCCGCCGCGCGATATTCTTCGGGCGCCGAGATGGTCTCGACCCAGAGCACATCGGCGCCGCCCGCCTTCAGACCCTCGGCCTGTTCGTGGAACATCTCGACCGCGAGCGCATGGGTCAGGGTGCCCATCGGCTCGAAAATATCTCCGGTCGGCCCGACCGAGCCTGCCACCACCACCTTGCGCCCCGAGGCATCGGCAATCTCGCGCCCCAAAGCCGCACCGACCCGGTTCAGTTCATGGACCCGGCCCTGGGCATTATGCAGTTTCAGCCGCGAGGCATTGCCGCCAAAGGTGTTCGTCAGGAAGATATCCGACCCCGCCTCGACCGCATTGCGGTAAAGCGTGCGGATGTTATCGGGGCGATCGACATTCCACAATTCCGGCGGTTCGCCCGATTCCAACCCCATATTGAAGAGATTGGTGCCGGTCGCCCCATCGGCCATCAGCCAGTCCCGCTCGGCCAGCAGCTGGCTCAGCAGATCATTCTTCTTCGGGGCATCATTGGTCATCGGGCACCCTTTCTTAACAGATTGCGTCGCCTCACGGGCGGCAGTGCTGATCCTGTTCCTGACATGGTGCCGCAGGTCGTACAATCGCTTTCCCGACACCAGATCACCGCAAAACGCCGCGTCGGGGCACTGATCTCCCGCGCGGCGCTCTTTTTTCCGGCTCTGCGATGCCGCAGGGCCTCCTGAGAAAATCAGTCCTCAGACTTCGTTCAGGAGCTGCGCCTTGGCCACCGGCAGAAGCTCGGTCAGTTTGGCGCGGATCTGATCGGCGCTCACCCGGTCCCCCAGATCGGCGGCGAGCTTGCGCACCACATCCTCAATGCCCGGCTCGTCGAAATCAGCCGCCACGACGTCCAACGCATAGGCATTGGCGTCGTCACCGGTTTTGCCGAGAAGCTCTGCCGCCCAGAGGCCGGCCAGCTTGTTGCGCCGCGCCTCGGCCCGGAACTGCATCTCGCTGTCATGCGCGAATTTGGCCTCGAATGCGTTTTCGCGGTCGTCAAAAGTGCTCATGTAATCTCTCAGCTCCCTGTCCGGGTCATGGTTTTCATGGTCTCATCTTCCATATGATCATCCACCCAGGCACCTGCAAGAAGAAAGCCTGCGGCAAATTTTGCCCGGCGCAGCACCGCCTGCCCCCTCCCGACGCCCCTGCCCGCTTGCCCCCGCCTGGGGGGTCAGCTATAGGCCGGGAAACCTCCGGGGTGGCTGAGCCGCCCCTTTCGTCATTGTCTGTACAAAGGTCACCATGGCACGTCGCAAGAAGGTCTATGAGGGCAAGGCCAAGATCCTGTTCGAAGGACCGGAACCGGGTACGCTGATCCAGTATTTCAAGGATGACGAGAACGGCCCCGAAGCCGGCAGCGGCGCCAATGTCGCGCCGATTTCTGCGGCCTCGGAAGGCAAGGGTGTGCTGAACAACCGGCTGTCGGAATTCTTCATGGCCGGGCTGAACAATATCGGGGTGCCGACCCATTTCATCCGCCGCCTGAACATGCGCGAGCAGCTGGTCAGGATGGCCGAGATCATTCCGCTGGAGATTCTCGTGCGGAATTTCGCCACCGGCGGCATTTCAGACCGGCTGGGGATCCCCGAAGGCATGGGCCTGCCGCGCCCGATCATGGAATATTACTTTAAGGATGAGAAGCTCGGGACGCCGCTGGTGACCGAAGAGCATATCATCGCCTTTGGCTGGGGCAATCAGCAGGATCTCGACGATATGGTCGAGCTGGCGCTCAGAGTGAATGACTTCCTTTCGGGCGTCATGCTGGGCGTTGGTGTACGGCTGATGGATTTCCGGATCGAGATCGGCCGGGTCTGGGACGGCGATTATATGCGGCTGATCCTGGCCGATGAGATCAGCCCGGACTCGATGACGCTGTGGGATCTGCGCCAGCCCGAACGCGCCGACGGGTCGGTGCCCGAGCCGGGGCCGCTGTCCGATGTCTATGCGGAACTGGCGCGGCGGATCGGGGTCCTGCCCTCGAATGTCACCCATGTCTCGAAACCCTCGCTGATCAACTGATCCGATTGCCCCTGTCGCGCCACGCGGATATGAGGGGCGCGACAAATACCAGAGCCCGGAGGCCCCGATGAAAGCCCGTGTCACCGTCATGCTGAAAAACGGCGTTCTCGATCCGCAGGGCGAGGCGATCCGCCACGCGCTTGGCGCGCTTGGCTTTGCCGGTGTGGACGGCGTGCGTCAGGGCAAGGTGATCGAGCTGGATCTGACGGCGACGGACAGGACCGCAGCCGAGGCCGATGTGAAGGCGATGTGCGAGAAGCTGCTCACGAATACGGTGATTGAGGGTTACAAGGTCGAGATCCTCTGAGATCTGGCTGGCCGGGCGTGGGGGCTCTGCCCCCGTCTGCCTCTGGCAGACTCCCCCGGGATATTTAGAGACAGATGAAATTGCTGTCGGAGACATTGGGAGGCGCTCTTTCGGGGCGCCTTTTTCTGTGCGCCCGGTTCTTCTAGCCGCGGGGCGTGACGAGAAGGCGGATGCCGTTTTCGGCGCGCACGGTGAGATGGGCGACCGGGACCGGGTCGGCGCCCTCGATCCGGTCAAAGCGGAAGCGCTGAACCAGCATCGCGAGGAGGAGGACGCCTTCGACCATAGCGAAGCCGGCGCCGGTGCAGACGCGGGGGCCTGCGGAAAAGGGCATATAGGCTTCGCGCGCCGACTGGCGGCCGGCCTCGGTTTGCCAGCGGGCGGGGCAGAAGGCGTCGGGGTCTTCCCACAGCCGCTCATGGCGCTGGATATGCCAGGGCGACAGCACGATCTGGGCGCCCGGTTTGACCTTACGGTCGCGGAACGTCTCGGGTTGCGTGTTCTGCCGCACCATCATCGGCACCGGCGGGTAGAGGCGCAGCGCCTCGCGAAAGACATCGCGGGTATAGCGCAGCCGGGTCACGGCGCTGAAATCGGGGGCAGCGCCGAGCGTGGCGACTTCGGCCGCGACGCGCTCCTGCACATCGGGGCTGAGCGCGAGCAGGTAGAGCGACCAGCCAAGTGCCGAGGCGCTGGTCTCATGCCCGGCAAGGAAGAAGATCGCGACCTGGTCGACCATTTCGGCGGGCGTGAAGCGCTGGCCGGTCACGGGATCGGCGGTGGTCATGATCTTGGTTGCGAGATCATCGGGCGCGGTGCCTGCGGCGATTTCAGCCGCCCGTGCATCTGTCAGCCGGGTGATCAGGTCGCGGATCATCTTTGCCGAAGCCCTGGTGCGCCCCCGATGCAGGCGCGGGAACCAGCGGGGCAGCGGCAGGAAGGCCGCCAGGTTCAGGATCGGCTGCGTGCGCTGATAGGCGCGGAACTCAAAGAAGACCCTGGCCGCGATCTCATGCTCGATCGGGATCGAAAACAGCGTGCGGAAGATCACATCCGCCGCCGCATGGGACATCTCCTCTTCGACCTCAACCTCGGTTCCTGTGCTGCCCTGGGTCAGGCTCTGCATCCGGGCAACCGCCGCCTGCCCCGCCGCCACCATAGCGGGGAAGGTGTCGCGCAGGCGTCCGCCCTCGAAGGCCGGGTCGATGATGCGGCGCTGGTATTTCCAGGTCTCGCCATTGGTGACAAAGACGGAATTGCCCAGAAGGGGTTCCAGCCCCGCCCGGATCCGGTTCGATTTCGGGAAATCTTCGGGGCGGTCCTTCAGCACCAGATCGACAAGCTTCGGGTCATTGCAGAGATAGGAGCGGAAGAAGGGCGTGCGGAACTCGGCCATCCAGGCCCGGTACAGCCGCGCGGGCTGGGCCGAGAGGATGTCGCGCCGAAAGAGCCGCAGATAGGTGAGCAGCGAAACCCGGTCGGCGCGCGCCGCGGGTTTCGGGGGGACGGGCGCCCTGGACGCCCCCGTAAAGGGGCAGGATTTGGGATCATTGCTCACGCCACGTTCCTATAGCGGTTGACGGTGGCTTCAATGCGGCTTTTCGACGGGTGACGGGTTTTGAAGCGCGCGTCCAGCGTCTGCGGCCCGGCGGTCACGCGGAAATAATCATAGTCGCCGGGGCTGCCCGCCAGATTGTCGAAGGCGCACAGATACTGGAAATGCAGCCGGAACCAGCGCCGCCTCAATGCGCGCCAGCGCGCCGGGCTCAGCGTCTGCGTGAAGGCGGCGGAAATCACCAGCGGCCAGCGTTTGCCCTTTGGCGGCGCGACCGAGACTGAAACCGGGTCGCAGAGCGCAAAAGCACAGCCGTCGCCGGGCGCGGTCACGTCGATCCAGGCGATCTCGTCGCGGGTGGAGAGCCAGGCCAGATCGGCGCGCAGGCGGGTGGCGTCGGGCAGGAAGGAAACCATCGGCACCACATGGCCCAGCGACAGGAAAGACAGAACCGGGCGCGGTGCGGGAAGGCCCGCGCGCAAAAGATCGGCAAGGATCGAGATGCCGAGATGCGCGCCCGAAGAATGGCCGATCACCAGCACCTCGTCGTATTCTCCGGACAGCGCGGCCCGGATCTGCCTGCCGAAATCCCCCATCCGCGCCTCTAATTCCGGCGGGTTGGCGCCCTTATACTGCGCCGAATAGGCATAATCATGCATCAGATACCAGGCAAAGACCTTATTGTCCTTCTTTCGGAACCAATAAAGCACACCCCAGAGCATGGCGCCCGCGACCGGAAGGCCCGGCGCCCAATGCAGCACATGCGCCACCAGCGCAAAACCGGCCCAGGCCAACCCCAAAGCAATGCCCAGCTGCACAAGCAGGAAGACAATCGGGTAGAGCGCCGCGATCATCGGGCCTTTCCTGAGCCGCATCAGCCGGAACAGCGCCCCCGATCCGATATAGGCCCAGGCGGTGCGGAAAAGCTGCAGATAGGTCGCCGGGATCGTCTCGGACATCGAGCCTTTGACGATATCGGACCAGACCAGCACCTCCATATCAGTCTCGACCGCGCGCCCTTCGATCCTGGCCTCGACACGCCAGCCATAGGGGCCGCCCGCTTTTTTCGGCCTGAGGCTCAGATCATAGCCCGATAGCCGCGCCTGTTCCGTGCCTTCCTTGCGGTAAAGCTCGCGGTAGCGGCGCGGATGAAACGGGTCATAGCCCGGAAGGTAGAATACCTTCCGGCGGAAAATATCGCCCTGTCGCTGATCAGCCATGCCCACCTCCGGCACCCCATTTCAGGCACCGGCTCCAGTCTGCCAAAGAAATCGGGCAGGAATAAGGGGTCAGCCGGGCACCGGCAGGCCGAGCGTCTCGAAAATGTTCAGGAGCCACCAGCTGAAATCGGTAAAGGCCCCGGTCACCATCATCGTGCCGACGATCAGCAGCAGGGCGCCCATCGCGCGCTCGATCCATTTCATATGGCGCTTGAGGCGGTTCATCACCCCCATCGCACGTTCGATGAACAGGGCCGAGATCAGGAACGGCAGCCCCAGCCCCACCGCGTAAACGCCCAGAAGGAAGGTCCCGCGCGAGACCGAGCCCTCCTGCGCCGCAAGCGACAGGATGGTGCCAAGCTGCGGCCCGATGCAAGGCGTCCAGCCCGCCGCGAAAGCCAGCCCGAGAAGAAAGGCGCCAAAGGCAGATCCGCCCTGATCACCCGCATCCAGCCGCGCCTCTCGATCAAGGATCGGGATGCGGATGATGCCGGTGAAATGCAGGCCAAAAATGAAGATCACGATCCCTGCAACCCGGGCGAACATCACCTGGTTTTGCAGGAAGAAGGCCCCAAAGGCCGACATGGTGAATCCCAAAAGCAGGAAGATCACCGAAAGTCCCAGCACGAAAAACAAAGCCGGGACGAGGATGCGGCGCCTGGCCCTTCCCTCTTTCATCTCGCCAACGGAAATCCCGCCCATATAGGCCAGATAGGGCGGCACGACAGGAAGCACGCAGGGCGAGAGGAATGACAAAACCCCCGCGATCAGCGCGATGAAACTGGCCGGGCCAAGCCCTGCATCGAAGAGATCAATTCCAAACATGGTCGAACTCATAGCCATAGCCGGCGGGCGCGTCATCCGCTCTGCGCTCACATTGACGGCATTCCTCTGTCACATTCTGTCGCAGCCCGCTATCACCGCCCTATGACCGCAGAATACGACCAGGACCTCGATTGCGAGGGGCTGTTATGCCCCCTCCCCGTGCTGAAAGCGCGCAAACGTCTGCTGGCGATGGAACCTGGCGAGGTTTTACTTGTGCGCACCACGGATCGCATGGCGGTGATCGATCTGCCGCATTTCTGCGCCGGTGCCGGGCATGACTATCTTGAAGCGCAGACTGACGCCGCTGTGACCTGCCATCTGATCCGGCGCGGCGCGAACAGTCATGCGGCACAGGCACCGCAGAACTGAGCTGGTCAGTCGGTGATTCCGGAACCGAATGGCGGGGCCCGTTGCGCATAAGATAAAGCTCTCCGCGGAAATGATTCCTGGGGCGTGGCCGTGCCTGAACTTTGCCGCGAGCATGGGATCAGCACGGTGAGCTTTTACAAATGGCGCTCGAAGTATGGCGGCATGGATGCGTCGATGATGAGCCAGATGAAGGCGCTTGAAGACGAGAACCGGCGGCTGAAGCGCATCTTCGCCGAGCTGAGCATGCAGTCCGAGTTGCTCAAGGAAACCCTTGGAAAAAAATGACACGGCCAGCTCAACGCCGGGTGAGCCAGCGAGCCGCCCTTGGTTCGAGGCCGCTGGCGAAGGCCGAGAAGGCTGTGGCGACGAAGGGGGTCAGCATCGCGCTGGCCTGTCGGGCATTTGGGTTGAGCCGAGACCTGCTTTCGCTACAGCCAAAGCGCGATGCCGAGAACGAGTTCATCGCAGACCTTCTGGAAGGGCTGACAAAGGCGCACCGGACCTGGGGCTTTGGATTGTGCTTGCCTCACACATGCGCAACGTCCAGGGGCAACGGTCGGCGACAGCGAGCCGCGTCACTGGCTTGAGCCGCGCCCAGATGGTGCAACTCGACGCCGAACTTCGGGAAGCGCTGCGCGAGATCGCCGCTGACCCCGAAAATCCCGCCGCCGCATCTGTTGACTGAGTTTTCCCGAGGCTGACCCTATGCAAACCGAACTCGCCCCTGCTGCGCCCGCTCTGGCGATCCTGCGCCGTGAGGCCCTCGCACTTCTCGCCCCGCCAGAACGCCTCGACCTGGCCGATTGGGTGGAGGAGAACGTGCGCTTGCCCTCGACCGTGGCGGCAACCGCAGGCCGGATGAGGCTCTTCCCTTATCAGCGCGAGATCGCCCGCAGCATGGGGACCCCGGAGTGGAGAGGGTGACATGGCTCAAATCTGCCCGCGTCGGTGCGACACAGCTCGGAGTCGCGGCCCTCGGGCACTACGCCTTGAACGATCCGGCCCTGACCCTTGTCGTGATGCCAAGTGAAAACGATTGTCGCATGCTGATGACTGCGATCATCGAACCGACTTTCGAGGCCTCGCCCGCGCTGCGGCAGGCCCTGCAGAAGGATGTGGCGAAGCGGGACAACATGCTCTTCCGCCAGTTCCCCGGTGGCAGCCTGACGCTTGTCAGCGGGGCCAGCCCGAAGAACCTGCGCGCCCGCACTGCCCGCGTCCTGATCCTGGATGAGGTCGACGCCTTGGAAGTGTCGGCAGGCGAGGAAGGCGGCGCTCTGGACGTGCTTGCCGATGGCCCGCCCGCTGCACCTTGCCGAGGAAACTGGTCGCGAACGGTTCTGGGCTGGCGCTGGCTTAGCTCGGCTGCCTTGGGCGGCCCGGCTCTACGACATTTACGAGGCTGGCGGTGACATGGGCGATGCCCTCGCGCTGGTCAGAGACATGCAGGACGCCGCCGATCGGGATTTTCTGGTCACGATCCTGCGCAAAAACCTTCCGCGCTGACTGCGCGAGACATAGGAGAGAGACGTGAGCGACAATAACGATATGCAATACGCATCCGCCGTGGGACTGATCGTCCTGACCGGAAAGTGCAGCACCAGCTTTATCCAGCGTAAGCTCTGGATCGGTTACAATGCGGCATCCCGGCACGTCGAGGCCATGGAGGACGCCGGCATCGTCGCGCGCCCAAACCATGTCGGCAAGCGCGAGGTTCTACTGCTCGCCGCCCGCACGGAGGCCCCTCATGACCACTGACACCGATACGCTGGTGGCGAGGCTCACCGAGGACGAGCTGACAGCGCTGAATGACGGCCTGATCGGCGCGGTCTATCTCGGGGCGGCGCAGATCCGCATGGATCTGGATCACGCGACCAGCTTGATTGCGATGGTGCGCGATAGCCTCGCCAGCCGCGCCCGCATCGAGGCGCTTGAGGCCGAGGTGGCGCGGTTGCGAGAAGAGCGTTGGCAGCTGGCTTATGTGATCGTGGGCGGTGAGGATGCGCCCGGCTACCTGCACAGCCTGACCGTCGAGGATCTGTCCTTGGTCGCTCTCAAGAATAAGCGGGATCTTGAAGCGGAAAGCGAGCGCTTGACCGCCCAACTCACCGAGGCCCGGGCGGGAGAGGATGAGCTGGCAGAGGCTGCCGCTCTGACGCTGGGCGTGAAACGCGCAACTTATTTCGGGCCGAACGCCACGCAAAACCACAATGCAGCGCTTCGTGGCGCTCACCGCAAGTTGAAAGCCGCCCTCGCCTCTCACGACAAACGGAAGGAGGGGCGCCCGTGAATTACTCCACCCGAACCGCGCCGCTTCCGCCGAGAGCGGCCCCCGCAACTGCGCCGACCGGTCCAGCCACAACCGCACCAGTCGCGGCGCCAGTGGTGGCGCGTGTCGCAGTATTTGGTCCGCATGCAGCAAGCATGAGCGAGCCGGCAGACAGAATAACTATCGAGAGAGTTTTCATAGCTGATCCTCCAGTTTTAAAGGCTGATGCATATCAACTGCCGACTCAGCTTAATTGTTCCGCCATCCTCCGCGCCTATCGGGGGATACAGGGATGAGCGGGCCGGATATCACATTCGCCAATTCCGAAATGGTGATCGGGCCGCGCGGTCTGCCGGTGCTGGTCCCGCGCCCACCGCGCACCATGGTGGAAATCGTCAGAAGGCAGCTGGAAGATCACCGCGCCGCGCTCGCGAAGATGGGGGAATAGGGGATGTATTATTTCGAACGCGGCCGTTTCAATATCCCGCTGTTCTGGCGAGAGAATGGCATACCGTTCTTCTTCGGCAACACTCGGGTTTCGCGGCGCAAGATCGTCTGGTGGATGCCGACGAACTGGGTCGCCTTCCCGCTGATCCTGCTGATTTGGCTGCCAGTCCTCGCTTGGCGCCTCGCCCGCGCCGCCGCGCAAGAGAAAGGGGGCGGATGATGGGGGCAATGCAGAACCGCATCGAAGATCGCACCGCTCTGTGAGATAAAGGATGCAGCCAGGGCGCTTGGTATCCCGCCAGCAAGCCTGAAATCCGCAGCAGAGAACCACGGCTATATCGTGCGAATGGGCCGCGCAATTCGTTTGGAGCGCGACCGTCTCAATGACCTGGTGAAAAAATGCCGAGACAAGCCAAGGGAGCCCGCCTCCATAAGTTCGCCCATCGCCCCCACTGGTACATCCGGGACACGGGTCAGCCCGACCGCAGCACGGGCTGCGAACGCCGTGAGGATGCTGAAAAAGCCCTCGCGGCCTACATCGCCACCAAAGGGCGCGACGGTGCTGCCAATGAGCCGGGAAATGTAACGCTCGGAGAGGTGTTGACGATCTATGCCGAGGAATATGCGCCGACCGTCGCGGACCCGGCGCGTATTGGCTAAGCGCTGGACGCTCTGCTGCCATTCTGGTCTGCGCTCAAGGTCTCACATGTGAAGGGTGAGACCTGCCGCCGATATGCAAAGACCCGTAAGAAGGTTGCAAGGCGCGGTCCGGAGACCCGCGAACCTGTCGAATGGGCCCCGGTAGCGCCTGCCACGATTCGGCGGGAACTTGGAACCTTGCAGGCCGCGATCAATTACGCTCACCGCGAGGGATATCTGACGAGCGCGCCTGTTGTGACGCTACCGGAGAAGGCAGATCCTCGCGATCGATGGCTCACGAGGTCGGAAGCTGCGCGCCTCCTGTGGGCCGCATACCGAGGACACAAAGCCGGCCACCTGGCCCGGTTTATCCTGATTGGCCTGTACACTGGCACCCGCAAGGACGCGATCACACGCATGGGGTTCACGCCCAATACGCGCGGCGGCTGGTTTGATCTCGAGCGTGGGATCATGTTCCGCAAAGCCGAGGATGAGCCGAGCACGAAGAAGCGCCGAACCCCGGCCCCTATTCCGCGCCAGCTGCTGTCGCATCTTCGGCGCTGGCAGAACAAGGGCGCAATTTGGGCGGTCGAGTACAACGGCGCGCCCGTGGTCGACGTGAAGCGCGCCTTTATCAAGGCGGTGGGTGAAGCGAATTTGCAGGCGGTAACGCCTCACACCCTCAAACACACGGCGATCACATGGGCGATGCATAACGGGGTTACCACCTGGGAGGCGGCCGGTTTCTTCGCGACCAGCCAGGAGACCATCGAAAAGGTCTATGGACACCATTCTCCGGGCTTCATGGAATCAGCCAGACGCGCGATGGAAAACCCGCGAAAATAGACGTTCCTGTTATGCGTAACAGTTTCGCCAAATCCTCAAACAGCGTAAGTGATTGATTTTGTGGCGCACCCGACAGGATTCGAACCTGTGACCTCTGCCTTCGGAGCATTTTGTCCTGGCTATCCTAAATACACGCCAGGGCACGCTATGATACGACAACGATTTGAAACATATGGACAATTCTGCTTTTCCCGCCGAAATCCATATCCAGAACTTCGCTCCGAATTCCATCCGGGTGCTTCCGTGGTGCTTCCGCGGAAGCAACCCTTCCTCAGCGGGAGGAATGGCTAATGTCAAAGCTGACAAAACGTGTGGTGGACGCCGCTGCCGTCCGTGAAAAGGACTATTTCATCTGGGACGACGAGCTGCCCGGCTTCGGCCTTCGTGTCTTCGCGTCCGGAAAACGCAGCTACCTTATCCAATATCGCGCCGCAGGTCGAACCCGTCGTTACACTATCGGCCTCCATGGCATCTGGACGGCAGAAACCGCCCGGCAGGAAGCGAAGATACAGCTCGGCCGGGTGGCCCAAGGTGACAACCCTTCCGAAGAACGCCAGCTCGATCATCAGGCGCTCACCGTCAAGGAGTTGTGCGCGATGTATCTCAAGGATCTCGACGCTGGTCTCATCCTCGGCAAAGGCGGACGCCCAAAAAAGGCAGGCACCATCGTCAGCGATGTGGGCCGAATTCGCCGGCACATCATTCCGCTGATCGGCAACCGCAAGGTCAAAGATCTGGTCAAGGCCGATGTCGCCAAGGTGTTGAAGGACGTCATGGCCGGCAAGACGGCGGTATCGGTCAAAACCAAGAAGCTGCGCGGCAAAGCCATCGTGCGCGGCGGCGCCGGCACGGCTACGCGGACCGTCGGGCTCCTCGGTGGCATTCTCACATACGCCATGGAGGCCGGAATCATCACCTCCAATCCCGCGCATGGTATCCGCAAGCCCAAGGACAATGTGCGCGATCGTCGTCTCACCGAAGCCGAATACCGCATCCTCGGCGAGATGTTGCGGGCGGCAGCCGAGAATCCGAAATATGAGATGACGGTCGAGATCATCCGGCAGATCGCGCTCACCGGCTGTCGCCGCAGCGAGATGATCGGCCTCAAATGGGCCGAGGCGGATATCGACGCGAGTTGCATACGCCTCAAGGAAAGCAAGGAAGGCGCCTCCATTCGGCCCGTTGGCCTGCCGGTGATCGAATATCTGGAAGAACGTCGCAAGACGGCGACGGGCACCTATGTGTTCCCCGGCCAAGGCGAGGACAACGCCTTCGGCGGCTTTCCCAACCACTGGAGACAGATGTTCAGGGACAGCCCGCTGGCCGACGTGACGCCGCATGTCTTGCGGCACAGCTTCGCCAGCATCGCCAACGATCTCGGTTTCACCGAGGTCACGATCGCCGCGCTGGTCGGGCACGCCAAGGGGTCGGTCACGAGCAAGTATATCCATTCGCTCGACACGGCCCTGATCATGGCCGCCGACACGATCTCCGGCTACATTCAGGGATTGCTCGACGGGATCGAATTCAAGCAGACCGCCTATGCGCTGGATCGCGATTCCCGCAAGGCTGCACTGTCGCGCTTCCTGCTTCAGGCGATCGGTGAGCCAGAAACCGAGGAGGATGAGCGCCTTGCAGCCTGATACCAGATTTTCAGTTATTGCAGTTAGCGTTCAGGGCGCCTATATTGGTCAGGAAGGAGAAACCGCCATGGCCAGCCAGGTTGTCAAATTCGCCGGTCTTTCGGACCGGGACCGCAAGAAGGTGCTCGCCCTTCCCAGTCTCGGGGCGGGCGACCGCTTCGAGTTGCGTGTCCGCCGCCGGGACGGAGAGGAGCAGACCGTCGTACTGCCGCCTGCCGCGGCCGATGTGGTCGAGGCCCTGCTGGACCATCTGCGCAGCGGCGAGCGCGTCGCCGTGCTGGCCGAGGATCAGGAACTAAGCCCCGCCGATGCCTCCGAAATCCTCGGCATCTCGCGGCCGCTCGTCGTCCATCGCATGGACATCGGCGATCTGCCGTTCCGCTATGTGGGAAAGCATCGCCGCGCATCGCTCAAGGACGTTCTGGCGCTGAAGGCGCAGATCGACGGCCAGCGCAAGGCGATGGAAGGCCTGGCGGCCGATGCCGAGGATCTCAACCTCCGCTATGGCATTTAATCCCGTTGTCGCGGTCTGCGATGCCTGTGTCCTGTATCCGTTTCATCTGAGGAACGTCATCGTGCAGGCGGCAGTCGACCGCCTGTTCCACGCGCGCTGGACCGATGCGATCCATGACGAATGGATGCAGAACCTCATCGCCAATACGCCGGGCCTTCCGCCCGATCGCCTGATGGGCACGAAGCGTCTCATGGACCTTGCATTGCCCGAGGCGCGTATTGCCGGATACGAACAGCATATCCCTGCCATCAGTCTCCCCGACCCCGATGACCGTCATGTCGCCGCAGCCGCCATCGCGGCAGGCGCATCGACGATCATCACTTGGAACCTGCGCGATTTCCCGGTTGGCGCGTTGAGAAAACACAATCTGGTGCGTCAGACACCAGACGCCTTCCTGGCCGATCTCCATGAACAGCTTCCGGAGCAGACCACCGGGTCGCTGGCGAATGCTCGGCGCAATCTCAGGCGGTCGCGTGTGTCCGCGTCCGACTTCCTCGACATCCTGCGAGGTCAGAAACTCACCAGGCTGGCAGCGCAGATCGAGAAGCATATCGACGATCTCTGAACCGGACGTCCATGCCTGCCGAAGCCCTGATTTACGGATTGCGGGGGAAAGTCTTCCCCCTGGCCGGCGCCTCGGTCGCCGGCGCACCCCCTTCTGCGGGGAGACCCCGCAACGCCCCCTTCAGAGTGAGAGTGCGGACGGGTTTTCCGTGACGGGTTGAGGGCCGGAGGAGAGGCTTCCGGCGCCCGTCGCGGAGATCATCCCGATGGCCAGAGAGCAACGCGCGGCTCGCAAGGGCGGCACGCGCACGAATCTTTACGACGACATCACCGACAAGATCATCGCCGACCTGGAGGAAGGGCGCTTTCCCTGGGTCCAACCTTGGGGCACGGCGGCGGCGAAAGCGCCGCTCGCCATGCCGAGGAACGCGGCGACCGCCCGGCAATATTCCGGCATCAATGTCCTGATCCTCTGGGGGGCCGTGATCCAGCATGGCTATCCCACCCAGCATTGGCTCACTTTCCGCCAGGCGCTGTCGCTTGGCGGCAATGTCAGGAAGGGCGAGCACGGCACCACCGTCGTCTATGCCGATCGTTTCACGCCGGAGGACGAAAAGCGCCGCGCCCGTGAGACCGGGGAGGAAGCCGGCAGCATTCCGTTCCTCAAGCGGTTCACCGTATTCAACGCCGCGCAATGCGAAGGCCTGCCCGACAACATCGCCGTCGAGGCCCCACCTCCACCGCCCGGCATGATCGAGCCGCAGGTCGAGGCGCTGATCGCGGCGACCGGCATCGATTTCCGGATCGGCGGGAACCGCGCCTATTATGCCCCCGCTCAGGACTATGTGCAGGTGCCGCCGCCGCAAGCCTATTTCGAGCCGATCAATTGGCACCGGACCGCCCTCCACGAGATAGGTCACGCCACAGGGCATGAGACCCGGCTCGGGCGGGATTTCTCGGGTAGCTTCGGTACGAAGAAATACGCCTTCGAGGAGATGATAGCCGAGATTTCGAGCGCTTTTTGCTGCGCCTCGCTCGGGATCGTGCCGACGGTGCGCCATGCCGACTATGTTGGTTCGTGGCTGGAGGTGATGCGCGAGGATTCCCGCGCCATCGTGCGCGCCGCCTCGCAGGCGAGCAAGGCGGCCGACTGGATTCTCTCGCATCTGCCGGAGGGCGACGCCGCAGAAGCCGATATGGCGGCCACCGAGCGGAGGGCCGCGGCATGATCCTCCTGACAGATGAACAGCGCGCGCAGCTTCTCGCCAATGGCCGCCAACCGGACGCCGATCACATCCCGGTCGTCAAATTCTTCAACCCCTTCGGCGCGGGTGTCTGGCTTGCGACCGAATTGGACGAGGATGGCGACACCATGTTCGGACTGGCCGATATCGGCTGTCCCGAACTGGGCTCATGGCGCTTCGAGGAACTGCGATCCCTCCAGTTGCCGTTTGGCATGGGCATCGAACGGGATCTGCTTTTCATCGGAGATTTCCCGATCTCGGTCTGGGCCGAGGCGGCGCGTGAGACCGGCAGCATCCGTGATGCCGAGCGCGTGCTTTACCGCGCGGCTCAATCCTTGAGCCGGAAATCCTCCGATACGGAAAGCCGGTTTCCCTGAATTCCGGGTTCCAGGCTCTGCGGGTTCGGCGTCGCTCTCTTCAGAGGAAGAGGGCGGCGCTTCGCTTCGTGACGGGCTGGTTGCCGGAGAGAGAGGCTCCCCGGCGTCCGTCATGGAGTCACTGACATGGCCACTGCCGTTCAGAAAATCACCCTGTCGTCCTCGCGCGACATCCCCTTCAACAAGCTGGTGCTCAGCCAGTCCAATGTCCGGCGCGTGAAGGCTGGCGTCTCGGTCGAGGAACTGGCCGCGTCCATCGCCCGCCGGGGCCTGATCCAGTCCCTGCATGTCCGGCCAGAGCTGGATGCGGAGGGCAAGGAGACCGGCCTCTTCGAGGTGCCCGCCGGCGGACGGCGCTACCGGGCACTGGAGCATCTGGTCAAGCAGAAGCGCCTCAACAAGACCGCGCCGGTGCCTTGCATCGTCTCGGAGGCCAGTGACGACATCCTGATCGACGAGGTGTCGCTGGCCGAGAACATCGAGCGCGCGCCGCTGCATCCGCTGGATCAGTTCCGCGCCTTCCAGACCCTGCGTGAGAAGGGCATGAGCGAGGAGGAAATCGCCGCCGCGTTCTTCGTCGACGCCAAGGTGGTAAAGCAGCGCCTTCGCCTCGTTTCGGTCTCGCCTTCGCTGCTCGATGTCTATGCCGAGGACGGCATGACGCTCGAACAGCTCATGGCCTTCAGCGTTTCCGAGGATCACGCCCGCCAGGAAAAGGTTTGGGAAGCGATCCGGGACGGCTGGCAGAAGGAACCTTATTATATCCGCCGCCTTCTCACCGAAACCACCGTGCGCGCTTCCGACAAGCGGGCGCTCTTCGTCGGGGTTGGCGCATACGAGGACGCCGGCGGCTGCGTGCTGCGCGATCTCTTCCAGCAGGACGATGGCGGCTGGCTCCAGGACCCGGTGCTGCTCGACAGGCTTGTCGGGGAAAAGCTGAAGGCCGACGCGGAAACCATCGCTGAGGAAGGCTGGAAATGGATCGAGATCGCGGTGGACTTCCCCTATGGCCACACCAGCGGGATGCGCCGTCTGGCCGGCGCCACCATCGACTTGACTGACGAGGAGCGTGCCGAACGCGAGAAGCTCCGCGACGAGTTCGACGCGCTGGAGGCGGAATATGCCGAGGCCGACGAATTGCCCGACGAGGTGGATGCGCGGCTCGGCGAGATCGAGGAAGCGCTGGATGCCCTCGAATCCCGGCCGATGATCTATGCCGCCGACCAGATGGCCCGTGCCGGTGTTTTCGTCAGCATCCGTCACGACGGTCAGCTCGCCGTCGAGCGCGGTTATGTCCGCTCCGAAGACGAGGTGGTGGAAGGCCAGGAGGGCGATGGCGCCCAAGGTGCATCTGTTGAAGGCGGCGAGCCCGGCAGTGTCCAGCGCGCCGTCATCACCGTGGGCGGTGCAGCGCCGGAAACCGAGGAGGACGAAGAGGTCGAGACCATCCGGCCGCTGCCCGATCGCCTCGTCAGCGAGTTGACTGCGCATCGCACCTTGGCGCTTCGGGATGCCGTGGCGACCAACCCGCATGTGGCGATGACGGCGTTGCTGCACCGGTTGGTCACGGATTGCTTCCTGCCTCATTCCGCCAGGGGCTGCCTCGAGGCCCAGGTCCGGGAGGTTCACTTCCCGGCGCAGGCAGAGGATCTGGGCGAAAGCGCCTCGGCAAAGTCCATCCAGGATCGGCATGAACGCTGGGGCGATCACATCCCGGCCAACGATGCCGCGCTCTGGGACTGGCTGGCCGATCAGGACGACGACACCCGGATGGAGTTGCTCGCCCATTGCGTTAGCTTCGGCGTCAACGCCCTGCACGAGAAACCCAACCCCTATAGCGGCATGGGCGTCAGCCAGCATGGTCTCGACGTGCGCCTGTCGCAGGCAGACCGGCTCGCTCGGGCGACCGGACTCGACATGGTGGCGGTGGGCTGGCGGCCCACGGTCGGGAACTATCTCGGCCGCGTGACCAAACCGCGGATCATCGAGGCGGTGCGCGAGGGCGCCGGCGACTGGGCGGCGCAGCTCATCGATCATCTGAAGAAAGGCGACATGGCGAAAGAAGCCGAGCGCCTGCTGGCCGAAACCGGCTGGCTGCCGGAGCCGCTGCGCATGGTGGACCGTGATGCCAAGGTCGATACGGACGCGGACGATCTGCCCGAGTTCCTTGTCGACGATGGCGAGGATGAAGAAGCCACCGAGGAGGAGGACGCGCAGTCGATGGTCGCTGCCGAATGATCCTCAGGCGGGGCGGCTTCCGCTGCTCCGTCTCCTCCGTTCCGTTTCCACACTTCGCCCGGTCCTCGTGACCGGGCTTTTTCTTTGGAGATATCCGATGCCCGCAAATATCGACATTGACCAGATCTTTCGCGAGGACAGCGCCACCCCTCCTTCGGAACGCTCGCTGCCGTGGGAGGAAACCCGCGATGGCATTACCGTCGTAGTGGAGCCAAAGCCCCATTGGGCCGACGACATGCGCGCCTTTCGTCTCGATATGCGCCAATATTGCCGCTACGCGGATTGGACCGCGCAGGGCAATGATGCCCGGTTCTACGATCACATCGACACTTGCGGCGATGACGTGATGATGAAGGCGCAAGCCATGATCGCGCGCGAGATCGCTGACGGACTTTGGGATTGAAGGTCGTCACGGACCCGGTACCGGCCTCAATGGTCCCGATACCAGCTTCATCATGATTCCGATGATCCGGTCTGGGCAACGGGTTCCATCCCCGGCCTGGAACACGATCCTGATGCCGCATGAGGGCAAGGCTGGCGCGGAGAAACATCTGCGACGGGTCTTCGGCATCCTGTCAGAGGCAAAACACCACCCCCGCTTCCATTCGCAAACCTTGGTCTGATCCGTCTCTTTGCAGTCAACCCGCAAGGGGTCGGCCTACGCGCGCGTGCCGCTCTCGCGGATTCGGGACACATGCCCGAACGCACGAGAGTGATTGCAGATCCAGTCAGACACTTCGGGCGCCTGTCGCGCGGGGGATGGTCCCCCGCCTCCAGAGACAGGAGCCGATCCCGATGTCCTACGCAGATGCCACCGCCTTCGCCGCCAGCCTCGCCGACACGCTGATGGTCGAGATCGTCGTGTTCCAGGCCGGGGACGGAACCCACGGTGCTTGCCCCGCCGCCGAATTCGACGGCGACAACGACATGGTGAAGCTGGAACTGGACCCATGGGCCTGAGGCGCGACACGCGCCTCATTCCCTCCGCCCGGATCGCGGCTTATCCCGCGACCGGGCGTCCGGTCCTGCGATGACCGCCTATCGCCGGCAGCGCAACCGGGGACGCGCCCCGGCCAGAGAGGAAGAGTGCGGGCCGTTCGGCCGTGACGGGTTGGTTGCCGGAGAGAGAGGCTCGCCGGCGCCCGTCATGGAGTGATCCCGATGACCCATTTCCGATCCGATACTTTCCGGCCCATCGGCCAGATTCTCGCAACCGAGGTGATGCCCGCGCTCTTTCGCGCCCGGAGGCTGCCGCTGCGCATCTCGTGCCTCGGCATCGCCAGCGATGACGGTAATGACAAGGCCGACCGGTTCGACCGCACCATTCCGCTTGGGGAATGCCAATCACCCGAAGAGGCCATGCGCTTTGCCTGCCTGCGCCTGTCCCAGAGCAATATCTGCACCGGCCCCGACAGCTTCCCACACTTCCGCCCACGGATCATGGTCATCGAGGATTGCGAGCATCGCCTGGTCCTCGCCGGTGAAATCCGTGCCGGTGTCATTCTCTGGCAGCAGCCCGTTGCCTCGGACCCCGAGGCGCGCCGGATCGTCTCCGAGGCCAGCCGGTTGCGCGGCATGGCCTTCCGGTCGCCCGATCCCGACGAGGCTCGCGAGTATCGCTACCGCGCCGCCACGCTGGAAGCCCGGCTGGTCGATCCGTTCTGGCGCGAGACCACCACCGAGCTGCTCCGCCTGCCTCAGGCGGCCTGACCTCACGCCAACCTTCCCATCCACTTCGCCCGGCCATCCGCCGGGTTTTTCATTTCAGGAGCCTGATATGGCCGACAACAGCAAAACCGCATCCGAACCGCGCCCGCCGTTCTCCGACTGGGAAGCGCAGGCCGCCCTTCAATCCCGGCTCGAGGCCGATCTGTTCGCCATCAACAAGGCGACATTGTTCGATGCGCTGGTCTTCACCGGCGTTACCACCATCATCGTCACCTTCGACGGATATGGCGATTCCGGCCAGATCGAGGACGTCGAGGTCAAGGCCGGCGACGATAACATCGCCATGCCGGGGGCCATGATCGCATTCGCCAAAACCGTCTGGGGCCAGTCGGAGCCGGAGCGCTCGACCGTCACCATCGCCACGGCTGTCGAGAATCTCGCCTATGACGTCCTCGAACGAACGCATGGCGGCTGGGAGAATAATGACGGCGCCTATGGTGAGGTCATATTCGACGTCGCAAAGCGGGAGATCACGCTCGACTACAACGAGCGTTACACCGCCTCCGAAAACTACATGCACAGTTTCTGAGGGAGGCGATGATGGGACATTGTTATCATCACGCGCTGTCCTCGGCGCGCAAATGGGGTGGCGCGGCGGAAGACTATCTGCCGCTGCACCAATGGTTCGACGAGTCCAAGGAGATCATCGCGGATTTCCGGCATAGGGCGCTCCGCCATCATGCCCAGGGCATATTCGAACTGGAGCGGACGTTCGGCGCCACCATCACCATCTCGACCGGCCGCGTCGTGCCCGTGCGGTTGATCGGCGAACAGCATGTGCTGGAGGATTTCGGCTTCATACCTAGCTTCGCCGATTGGGTGCGCGCGATCCGTCCCCAGCCATGGATGGGCCGCGCCCAGCCGATACACAAGCTGGTCGATCCCTTCGCCGCGACCGCGGAGACCGAACCGAACACCGGCGGCTCGCCGCATCCGGTTCCCGATCCATCGGCACGCTGACCGCCGCCTTTCCTCCCAATTCCGCCCGGCCTCGCGCCGGGCGCTTTCGTTTCAGGAGCCTGACATGGCCGACTATTTCACCCATTTCTCCTGCCTGCTTGAAGTGGGCACCCCCGAAAACGCTGCCCGCGCGCTCGACCTCTATAATGCGCTCTCGGATGATAACGCCGCGGAAGATCCGCCTTCGGACGGATTTCTGCTCTCGATCCAGCCCGAACATGGGGGCTCGCATCTCTGGATGCGCGATGACGGCACGGGCGATCCCGAGCATGTCATCCAGTTCGTCAAACGCTGCGCGGCCGAGTTCGGCCTGACCGGATTATGGGGCATGCAATACGCCAACACCTGTTCCAAACCCCGCGTCGATGGGTTCGGCGGCGGCGCCCATGTCCTCGATCTCGCCACCGGCGAGACTGTGGACTGGATCTATACCGATGGCTGGCTGTCCATCGTGCTGGAGGGAGGCGACCCTCATGCCTGAGATCATCGAAACCACGGTCTACAGGCTCGACGAGCTGTCCGATGCGGCCAAGGACAAGGCTCGCGCCTGGTATCGCGAGGGCGGATTCGACTACGAATGGTACGATGCCGTCTATGAAGATTTCCAGCGCATCGCGGAAATCTTGGGCCTGGACCTCAAGACACGGCCCGTCCGGCTCATGGGCGGCAGCACACGGCAGGAGCCCCGCATCTGGTTTCGGGGATTCTGGTCGCAGGGCGACGGGGCTTGCTTTGAAACGCGGTATTCCTATCGAAAGGCCGCGCCGCGCCGTATCAGGGAATATGCCCCGCAGGACACCGAACTGCACCGCATCGCCGATGCCTTTCACACGATCCAGCGCCGAAACTTCTATCAGCTTCGCGCCGAAGCCACCCATCGCGGTCATTACTATCATGAGTATTGCATGGCGATCTCCGTCGAGCGCGATAGCCCGGCCTGGCAGGACATGACGGACGACGCCGAGGAAACCGTCATTGAGGCGCTGCGTGACCTCGCCCGCTGGCTCTATCGCCAGCTTGAGCGCGAATACGACTATCTGTCCTCAGACGAAGCAGTTGATGAGACCATCATCGCCAATGACTACACCTTCACCGACACGGGACGCCGCTTCGGCTGATCCTGATAAGCGCCCCGCCGTCACGGCGGGGCGCTTTTCCACTGTCATCATCTCAAGAGGCAGAGAGGTGCCGGGACGGGTTGAGTCCGGGTGGTCGAGAGAGAGCGCCCTCCGGGCTTTCCCGTTCCCGCTCTCCTGAGGTTTTCCGTAATGAACATTTCGTCTCCCGCGGCCGAGCCGGTCGCGCCGCTGGCGGCTGCGCCTTCCATCCTGGCCGCCGCCAATCTCATCCTTCCCTATCTCGAACGCGGCCAGCGCGTCGATGTCGCGATCCTGCGCGGCGCGATGGAAACCGCCTTCGGTGCGTCCGACGCCAGCGGCGCCTGGGACTGGAAACTGGCGTATGAAGCCTGCGAGGTCGCCACGGTTCTGTTCCTGCGAAAATACGGAAAGGCGCTTTTCCGTAAAGCCGCGTCTCCGCTTTCCCGGCTCGATCCGCTGGCGAAGATCGCCGGCCTGCTGCCGACGCAAACCCGCCGTTCCGAAGAAAGCCAGAGCTTCCAGCAATTCAGCACGCCTTTGCCGCTCGGCCTCGCCGCGCTGACCGCGGCATCGATCACCCCGGACGATATAGTGCTCGAACCCTCGACGGGCACTGGTCTTGTGGCCATCCTGGCACAAACCCTCGGTGGTTCGCTGATCCTCAACGAACTGGCCGAAATCCGCGCCGATCTTCTCTCTTCTCTCTTTCCGGCCTTTCCCGTCACCCGGTTGGATGCCGCCCAGATCGACGATCATCTGGCCCCGGATGCCGTGCCGTCCGTCGTGATGATGAACCCGCCATTCTCGGTCATGGCGAACGTCACCGGACGCGTAGCGGATGCCGCATGTCGGCATGTCGCTTCCGCGCTCGCCCGGCTGGCCCCCGGCGGGCGGCTAGTCACGATTACCGGCGCGAATTTCAATCCCGAGGCCCCGGCCTGGCGCGATGCCTTCATCCGCTTGCAGGCACGTGGCCGCGTGGTGTTCACCGCCGCCATCGGCGGGGCGGTCTATGCCAAGCACGGCACCAGCATCGACACACGGTTGACGGTGATCGACAAGGCGCCCGCCGACGACCCTGCCATCTTCCCGGTCTCACCTGGGATTGCGCCCGACGTCGCCACGCTGATCGGCTGGATCGAGAGCCAGGTTCCGCCACGCCTGCCGGTCTCCTTGCCGAAAGCCGCTATCGCATTGCCCGCCGAGGCTCCGAAGACGGTGCGCGGTTATCTTGCCCGCGCCGCATCCTCCCGCCCCGTTGCTGCTCCGGCCAACGATCCCGAGGGCATGGAACTCGCCTATGAGCCAGTGGACTGGGCGCCGCCGGAAGGCGCGCGGCTGTCGGACGCGATCTATGAGGAATATGCGCTGCAATCGCTGCGCATCCCCCTCGCCGAGCCACATCCGACCAAGCTGGTGCAATCGGCCGCCATGGCCTCGATCGCGCCGCCCAAGCCTTCTTACCGGCCCATGCTTCCCGCCGACATCCGTACCCGCCTGTCGGATGCGCAGTTGGAGACCCTGATCTATGCAGGAGAAGCCCATGCTGATCATCTCGCTGGCGCCTGGATGGTGGATGAGCATTTCGACAATGTGAGCGCCGCACTCGAGGATGCAGCCGGCGCTGTCCGCTTTCGCCGAGGCTTCATGCTGGGCGACGGGACCGGCGCGGGCAAGGGTCGCCAATCGGCCGGGATCATCCTCGACAATTGGCTGCGCGGACGGCGCAAGGCGGTTTGGATTTCGAAATCCGACAAGCTGATCGAGGACGCTCAGCGCGACTGGTCGGCGCTCGGCATGGAGCGACTGCTAGTCACACCTCTGTCGCGCTTCCCGCAGGGCAAGCCGATCACGCTGACGGAAGGCATCCTGTTTACCACCTATGCCACGCTGCGCTCCGATGACCGGGGCGAAAAGGTTTCGCGCGTGCGTCAGATCGTCGATTGGTTGGGCTCCGATTTCGATGGAGTCATCATATTCGACGAGAGCCATGCCATGCAGAATGCCGGTGGCGGTAAGGGAGAACGCGGCGATGTCGCCGCCTCGCAGCAAGGACGCGCGGGCCTGCGGCTCCAGCACGCTCTGCCGGATGCCCGCGTGGTCTATGTGTCGGCGACGGGCGCCACCACCGTCCACAATCTCGCCTATGCGCAGCGGCTCGGCCTCTGGGGCGGCGAGGATTTCCCGTTTCAGACCCGCGCCGAATTCGTCGAGGCGATCGAGGCCGGCGGCGTAGCGGCGATGGAGGTTCTGGCCCGCGATCTCCGCTCTCTTGGTCTCTATACCGCGCGGTCGCTCTCCTATGATGGCGTTGAATATGAACTGGTCGAGCACCCGCTGACCGGCGAGCAACGCCGCATCTACGATGCTTACGCGGCCGCATTTGCCGTGATCCATGGAAACCTGGACGCGGCGATGGAAGCGGCCAATATCACCGGCAGCGAGGGCACTCTAAACCGGCAGGCCAAATCCGCCGCGCGTTCCGCCTTCGAGAGCACCAAGCAGCGCTTCTTCGGCCATCTGCTGACCTCCATGAAAACCCCGACCCTGATCCGGTCCATCGAGGCAGATCTTGAAGCAGGCCATGCCGCCGTCATTCAGATTGTCTCGACCGGCGAAGCCCTGATGGAACGGCGACTGGCCGAGATCCCGACCGAGGAATGGAACGATATTTCCGTCGATATCACGCCGAGGGAGTATGTCGGCTCGTATTTGCAGCATTCCTTCCCGGTACAGCTCTATGAACCCTTCAGCGATGGCGAGGGCAACCTGTCGTCACGCCCCGTCTTCCGCGACGGTCAGCCGGTGGAATGCCGCGAAGCCGTGGCGCGGCGCGACGAGATGCTGGAGCAGCTGGGTTCGCTTCCACCTGTACCCGGTGCGCTTGACCAGATCGTCCAGCGTTTCGGCACGGATGTGGTGGCCGAGGTCACGGGCCGCTCGCGCCGGATCGTGCGCAAGAGCGACGGAGCATCGGCACGCCTTGCGGTCGAGAACCGTGCGCCGTCCGCCAACCTTGCCGAGACTTCGGCCTTCATGGATGACCACAAGCGCATTCTGGTCTTCTCGGATGCCGGTGGCACCGGGCGCAGCTATCACGCAGAACTCTCGGCACGAAACCAGCGGCTGCGAGTCCATTATCTGCTGGAACCGGGCTGGAAGGCCGATGCCGCCATTCAGGGGCTGGGGCGCACCAACCGGACCAATCAGGCGCAGCCGCCTCTGTTCCGGCCGATTGCCACGGATGTCAAAGCCGAGAAGCGCTTCCTCTCGACCATCGCCCGCCGCCTCGACACGCTGGGCGCGATCACACGCGGCCAGCGCCAGACCGGCGGACAAGGGCTGTTCCGCCCCGAGGACAATCTGGAATCCGGCTATGCCCGCGACGCGCTTCGCCAGCTCTATCTGCTGATCGTGCGCGGCAAGGTCGAGGGATGCTCGCTCGAACGGTTTGAATCCGCCACCGGCCTGAAGCTGATGGACAGCAATGGTGTGAAGGACGACCTGCCGCCGATCACCACCTTCCTCAACCGTCTGCTGGCGCTGACCATCGAATTGCAGGGTATTCTGTTCTCGGCCTTCGAGCAGCTTCTGCAGGCCCGGATCGACGGGGCCATTGCATCCGGCACCTATGACATGGGGCTGGAAACGCTGAAGGCGGAAAGCTTCATCGTCACCGACCGGCAGGTGATCCACATCCATCCGGGCACAGGGGCGGAAACCCGGCTCCTGACGCTCACCGAGCGCAAACGCAATCAGCCGGTCACGCTCGATGCCACGCTGGCTGAACTGGATGATCCCCGCGCAAGATTGCTCATCAACGAGCGGTCGGGACGTGCCGCCGTGCAGATTCCGACCACCAGCGTTATGCTGGATGATGGCGAGATCGAACGGCGCGTGCGGCTGATCCGGCCGATGGAGGCGATAAATATTCCGGTGCGGGCGATGGGCGAAACCCACTGGATCGAGGCCGATCGTGTCGCCTTCAGCGCAGCCTGGACTGCGGAACTGGCCGAGGTGCCGGAGTTCACCGACAGCATCCTGCATATGGTGACAGGGCTGCTTCTGCCGATCTGGAAACGCCTGCCGCAGGAATCCTCCCGCGTCTATCGCCTCCAGACCGACGAGGGCGAACGCATCATTGGTCGCCGGGTCTCGCCGGCATGGGCCGCCAATGCCTCGACCAGTGGCGTCACCAGCAGCCTGACACCGGATGCCGCCTATGCCGCGCTGATCGAAGGTCGCACGATCCTTGATCTCGCCGAGGGGCTGCAACTGCGCCGCGTCCGGGTCATGGGCGCCAACCGGATCGAACTGACCGGCTTTACTGACGCGATGCGCGACCGGCTGCGGGCCTATGGCCTCTTCAGCGAGATCATCTCGTGGAAGCTGCGTTTCTTCGTGCCCGTCGATGCAACGGGACCGGAGATCACCGGCAAACTGCTTGACCGCTTCCCGGTTGAGCGCATCGGTGAGCGGGAGGCCGCATAATGGCGCGTCTCAACGCTTCCGAACTGGCCCAGCGTCTCGGCCGACAGGCCGAGGCGGTGTGCCGCCACTATCTGTCGAATGGTCGTAAACAGGGCAATTACTGGCAGGTTGGCAATGTCCGAAACACGGCTGGACGCTCCATGTTCGTCCGGTTGCACGACAGCGTGAAAGGCATTGCCGGAAAATGGCAGGACTCGGCCACGGGTGAACATGGCGATCTGCTCGACGTGATCCGGGACTCGCTCGGCCTGATCGACTTCGCAGATGTTGCCGAAGAGGCCCGGCGCTTCCTCAGCCTGCCGCATGCTGACCCTGATCCGTCATCCCGCCAGTCTCGAACGCCAGCACCATCGGGATCGTCCGAAGCGGCACGTCGCCTCTGGCGCATGACGCAACCGCTCATCGGCAGTACCGCAGAGGCGTATTTACGCGGACGCGGCATTACGGATTTACGCCAAACCGCAAATCTGCGCTTCCATCCCAACTGCTACTGGCGGCCTGAGGACGATGGCCCGACCGAGACATGGCCCGCCATGATCGCCGCCGTCACCGGCCTCGATGGCAGGATTACCGGCGCACACCGCACATGGTTGGCCCCGGACGGTTCCGGCAAGGCACCTGTCGATCCGCCGAGGAAGGCAATGGGCGACCTGCTCGGGCATGCGGTTCGTTTCGGTGATGCGCAGGATGTCATGGCAGCGGGGGAAGGCATCGAAACCATCCTGTCGCTGCGTCAGACTCTGCCCACCATGCCGATGGTTTCCGCACTCTCTGCCGGACACCTCGCTGCCATCCTGTTCCCGCCACAACTGCGCAGGCTCTATATCGTCCGCGATAACGATCCGGCAGGTGACAGCGCCTGCGATAGCCTGGTGGGCCGGGCGCACGAGGTCGGGATCGAGGCCATCACGCTCTCGCCCATGATGGGGGACTTCAACGAAGATCTCGCAACTCATGGGCTGGATGCCGTTCGGGCAAAGATCCGGGTGCAAATCGCTCCCGAGGACGTCAGCCGCTTCATGGCCTCGATAGCATAGCCGGTACGGGGGCCGTGATCGGGGCGTTCCGATCCTTTCATGCGCATTGGCTGCATCCTGTCATCAGCAGAGGACCGCGCCTTGGCCTTCCGAGAGGGCGATCGGCCCACAAACGCTCCGGTCAGGCAATGGCGGCGCCCGACTGATTTCCGTCGGCGGGCAAGCCCGCCTTTACAGCGCGAAACAAATCAGCCGGGCTTTGCCATCAAGGCCCTCGCCAGAGGCTCGCGCTGCCAGACCGGAGCGCCCGTGGGCTTTCGTCGCCATGAAGGCCGCGACGGTCGCGGTCCAACTGACGGAAGCATCCCATGTACGCGCACGACGATTTCGAACCCGATCACAGCACGTCCCCGACCGGCCATGCCATCGAAGAACTCGAACTCTACGGCTACCGCCCCTCCGAAGACGAGGCCGATCCCCGGATCACACCCGAAGATCACGTCATCCAGGGCGCAGTCTCCGACATCTTCGATGCCCTGATTTCCACCATGGCCGACACCAGCCTCGATTTCGACCTCGACGAGATCCTCTGGTCCACCGTCAACACCTTCCACCGCGCTGTCGAATGGATCGAGACGAAACTCGACGATAACGAGCAGGCACAGAAGCGTCTTCAGCGTGAACAGGATGGCAGCGAGGTCAAATCCGTCCAGCTCGAAACCCTGATCGGCGCGGGCCAAAGCCTGATCGAGCGCCGCGACAGCATGGAAACCTTCCGCGATAGCGCCGCGGACATCTATCTGCGCACCACCGGAACGCCCTGGTCGCAACGCTCCGGCTCACGGGTCAACCATCGCAAGATGACCTCGGCCATGATCGACAGCCGCGACTTCATCGCCGCAAAACGCCGGGCCGACAACGAGGTGCTGCTGCCCGCAGGTCCGAAGATCGCCTTCTCGGGCGGTGACACCACCGATCACCGGACGATCTGGGCCAAGCTCGATCAGGTCCACGCCAAGCACCCGGACATGGTGCTGATGCATGGCGGATCGCCCAAGGGCGCGGAACGCATCGCGGCCACATGGGCCAATAACCGCAAGGTCGCACAGGTCGCCTTCAAACCCGACTGGGCAAAACATGCCAAGGCAGCACCGTTCAAACGCAACGACCAGATGCTCGGCATTATGCCGATCGGGGTCATCATCTTCCCCGGCACGGGCATTCAGGACAACCTGGCCGATAAGGCCCGCAAGATGGGCATCCCGGTCTATCGCTTCGGGACAGGCAGCGCGTGAGCGCTGCCTTCCCAGCTTCATCATGAGCATGGCGATAGCTCACGCCGATCATTCCATGTCGCACAGACAGACATGTTCATGCTAAAGGTCGCGGTGCGCCGTGGTGGTGGTGGAAGGCGCAACCGTCCAACATTTTGCACGGAGACACCACCATGATCGTCCTCGGAATCCTTGTTTCCATCGCAGCCATCGGCACCATGTGCTGGCTGCTGTTCAACCTTGCCGTCTTTGCTCTTCCGTTCTTTATCGGCATAAACGCAGGAACCTGGGCCTATGGCACGGGGGCTGGCTGGCTCGGCGGCATCCTCATTGGTTTTCTCGCCGCCGGTCTGACACTGGCAGTCGGTCAGGGCCTGCTCATGCTGGTCCGCCCGATCTGGGCGCGACTGCTGATCGCTCTGGCCTTTGTCGCTCCGGCGGGTATGGCCGGGTTCTACGCCACCCTCGGTATCGTCAAGCACATGATGCCCTCAGAGACATGGCAACTCATCTTCTCGGTCATCGGAGCGGTTGCGGTGGGCGTGACAACGTTCCTGCGCGTTGCGGGCATGGCCGCGACCGGCCCAGCGGACGGCGGCTTTGTGCGCACTTGAACCACAGTGATCCGTTGATCGCGACCAGAAGCGGATACGGATCATCTTCCATCTTCGTCAGGAATATGGCGGTAGATAGCGGGCAAGCATCGGATCAGCGTGAGACACAGCCGCGCCCCATAGGAGCGTAGGACGGTCAGCGCCAGCGTTCGTGGACTGACCAGAAACCGATGGGGCGACGCCGGTTGGAATAGGCCGGAATGAGAGATGCGCATGGCCTGAGACGCGCGGTGACAAAAGAGCCGGTACGGCCGGTCTGGTCATCCTGTTGAGCCCCAAGGTTGCCACCGTCTCCGTTCAGCCCCCGTGTCTCGACCGCTCCAAACGGCCTCTTCAATGGCCTGATCTGGCCGAAGAACAGCGCGATGCGCTTCGACCGCTTTAGCGCAACAGCGTCGTCACAACTTTCTTCCCCTGCCGGCAGAGCCGCCATTCCGCGCGGAACAAGAAAGTTTCTCCTGTGCTGTCCAGCCCCTTTGGGGTGCGCCAGCGTTCGTCTCCGGCCGGTCGATCGCCATCGAGGCCGCAATGGTGCGGGCTCGGAAACGGAAAACGGAGACTTAAAATGGCAACCATCGGCACCTTCAAGAAGACCGGCTCGAACGAATTCACCGGCGAAATCGTCACCCTCAGCGTCCAGGCCAAGGGCGTGCGCATCGTTCCCGACCTGCGTGCCACCGGCGAGAACGCCCCCAGCCATCGGGTCCTGGTCGGCCGCGCCGAGATCGGCGCCGCCTGGTCCAAGCGCTCCAACGAGGGCCGCGACTATTTGGGCCTCAAGCTCGACGATCCGAGCTTCACCGCCCCGATCTACGCCAACCTCTTCGACGACGAAGACGGCGAGAGCTACGCTTTGATCTGGTCCCGGCCCAATCGCCGCAATGGCGAGTAAGCCCGTCGCGCGAAGATGCCCCGCCCGGACGATCCGGGCGGGGCAAAGCGCTTGAGGGCAACCGAATCAGTCGGCAGCAGTTCAATCTATCCCACCCGTAAACCTGTCAAATTGTCTGGCCAGACCCACGAGGAGCGACTATTATAGTCGTAGTTCTGGCGCGAGAGCTGGTCCGAATGGGAGGTGATCATGCATGATCACCGCCCGACAATCGCGGGCCGCACGCGCGCTGCTTGGTTGGACTCAGGAGACGCTCGCTGACAAGGCCCGAATATCGCTGACCGCGCTCAAACGCCTCGAGTCTGAAAGCAGACTCGACGTGTATGAGACGACGCGCGATCAGGTTCGCAGGGCGTTCGAGAGCAGCGGCATCATCTTCCTGAACCCCGACCAGGGTATCGGAGTGCTGCTGGTCGATGAGAAACACCGACGGTCCCCACCGCCACTCTAGCGCTCACGTCCCGGTCTCGCCTGAAAACAGGCTTGGGATTTCGGTCGCATCGTGGTTAATAAATTCCTTCTATGCGGATAGAGATATCCCAAAGGGGGCATCGTGACCGATTCCAACTTTCTGGATGAGCCGCCGGAAAGCTTTGCGCTCACCGACTACGATCGAGCGCATATGAAGCTCTACATGCGTCTGTTGGATGCAGCAGCTGACGGTGCTGACTGGCGTGAAGCCGTAAGTGTCCTCTTCGGCCTTGATCCCGAGTGCGACCCCGAACGTGCCCGTCATGTCCATGACCGGCACCTGGCCCGCGCCCGCTGGATGACCACCCATGGCTATCGCCAGCTTGTTCGTGAAGGACAAAGCCACTGATCTGGTGATGCGCTGGCCGCAATACCCATTGCAAGCAATGCGGCTTCCACCTTTTGCCCGAGCCGGCAATCGTCTTCGCCTCGACACACCAGAACCGCGAAAAGGCTGGAGGGCAGGATGTCTCCCGACACATCCCGGTGGCGAACACCGTCGAATTATGACTACACCGACCATCTGAACGCATCCGATGTCGGCTGGGAGTGGTTGAGGCGCAACCAGGACTATCAGCGCGACTTCGATGCTCTGCAAAATGCCGCAACTCACACCCCGGCTTTGATTAAACGAGCGAGCCTCCGCTGGGGGCTGCGATTTCGCCGCCCCACCGAGCCTCAACGCTACTGAAACTCCGGTTTTCTGGCTTCCCGAAGACGACGCAGGCGCTGTCATACTCGCGCCGGCGCCCCCGATCCTGCCACATGGCACAATCGCGGCAACTGCTCTGTCCGACGCGCACGAGAGAGTCGGGCCTGAAGCGCATCACATCCTGCATCCGCTCGGCGGCGGCGATCATCTCCATCTCGTTCTGCCGAATGACGCCCCGGTCGATATAGGGCTCGTCGCCATCGTGCCGCTCGGACTAGAAGGATTCGATCGCGTCAAGGCGATTGTCCGTCTGCTTGCTTCGCTTCACCACCGATCCGTCCCGCCAGACACGCGGTTGACGGGTCAGCAACGTGCGCGTGCGCGGCGCATGTTGCAGGCTTTCGATGGGCGGCAGACCGGCGCCACCCATAAGGAAATCGCCGAAGTAATCTTCCACACCGGCAAACTCACCCGCGATGAATGGCAAGCGGCTTCGGAGCGGCATGCCGTGATGAGCCTCCTGGAAGGGGCCGAGGCCATGATTGCCGGTGGCTATCGCGGCCTTCTTCGGCATCGTCGCCGATCATAATTCGCGCCAGCCTCGCAGCCGGTGTGGAGTTTTAGGCCCCCCTTACTTCCCACTGCAACTCGCCGTCCCGCCTTCGCCATCGTGGCCTGCGTCAGCCGTTGCTCGCCAGCGGCCTCAACGCACCCACGGAGGCCCCATCCATGCGACCCGATCTCGCCGCCCTTCCGCCACGCTACCTGCGCACCAAGGAAGCCGCCGAATTCCTGAGCCTGTCGTCCCGCACACTGGAAAAGCACCGCACCTATGGCACCGGCCCCGCCTACCGGAAACTCGGCGGGCGCGTCGTCTATGCCGTCGATGACCTGACGGCCTGGGCCGATAGCGGCTCGGTCAGGTCCACATCCGATCCGCGTGGCGCGGTGCAGCCGGCAAAGCGGCAGGCAACCGCACCCGTTGCCCGTCGTGCGCGATAGCCGCGAGGCGGCTCCCTCATGCCGATGCGCAAAAGCTCAACATCAGAACGTGGGCAGCTCGATCTGTTCAGGGCGCTTCCGGGCGATTTCTCGCCTCGCGATGCACAGGATCTCATGGCCTATCCCTTCTTCTCGCTCTCGAAATCTCACCGGACAGCCCCGATCGATTTTGTCGCCGGCGGCGTCGCGATCCGTGTCGAAGCCGTACCCGACCATGGCATGGCCACCATCTGGGACGCCGACATCCTGATCTGGGCGGCCAGCCAGATCGTCGAGGCCCGCGACGCAGGATTGCCAACATCGCGTCTGATGGCCGCCACGCCCTACGAAATACTGACCTTCATCCGGCGTGGTGTCGGCGCGCGCGACTATCAGCGTCTGAAGGCCGGGCTTGATCGGCTCCAGTCGACAACGGTGTCGACCTCGATCCGGCAGTCCGCGGAAGGCCGCCGCCATCGCTTCTCCTGGATCAACGAATGGCGCGAACGCACCGACCATCGCGGCAGGTCGGCAGGCATTGAACTGATCGTGCCGGACTGGTTCTACAGCGCAGTCCTCGACGACGCGCTCGTTCTCACCATCGATCGGACCTATTTCAACCTGACGGGCGGCCTGGAGCGCTGGCTCTATCGTCTGGTACGAAAGCATGGTGGCAAGCAGCGGCGAGGCTGGCGGTTCGATCTGCGTCACCTCTACCTGAAGTCGGGAAGCCTCTCGCCCTTCAAGCGCTTTGCTTTCGAGTTGCGCGACATCATCCGTCGTCAGCCGCTTCCGGGATATTGGCTTTGCCTTGAGATCGAGGTCAGTGGCCGCACCCTGCTCGCGTTCGAGCCGTGGAAACCCTGTGGAAAAGCTGTGGATGGCGTCGTGCCATCAGGAACCCCGACCCTTGTGCCATCGGGAACCGCGCGCACGTGCCATCGGGAACTCAAACAGGCCGTAACCGATGAAAAAGAAAAAAGAAATCGTGCCCTTAACTTAGAATCTAACCAAGAATCTAACATTGAAGAGCGCGCGCGCGATGTGGATAGAACCACGCGCACATCTTCAGGCAGCGCCCATAATCGCGCGTCGTGCAATCGCCGCAGAACATCTTCCCGGCCAGTCTCGATAGATACTTCCGGCTCCCCAGCCGCCGTTCACCTCCCCTTCGATGATGAACCGGGAGGGAAGCCATGATCGTCGCTCTCCTCAACCAGAAAGGCGGCGTCGGCAAAACCACGCTGGCGCTGCACCTCGCGGGAGAATGGGCCGCAAGGGGAAAGCGCGTCACGCTGATCGACGCTGATCCACAAGGCTCCGCGCTCGACTGGTCGCAGACACGCAGCCATGAGGGGCTGCCAAGGCTGTTCAGCACTATCGGCCTGGCCCGCGACACCTTGCACCGGGAAGCGCCGGAGCTGGCCCGCGACGCCGATCACGTTGTCATCGACGGGCCGCCGCGCGTCGCAGCTCTGATGCGCTCGGCGCTGCTTGCCGCCGACCTGGTGTTGATCCCGGTGCAGCCATCCCCCTTCGATGGTTGGGCCTCGGCCGAAATGCTGGCGCTTCTCAAGGAAGCGCGCATCTACAGGCCTGAGCTGGTCGCCCGTTTCGTGCTCAACCGTTGCGGCGCGCGCACCGTCATCGCCCGAGAGACGGCCGAGACGCTGGCCGACCACGATCCGCCCTTGCTTGCCGCCACCATCGGCCAGCGCGTCGTCTTCGCCGACGCCGCGCAGTCCGGCCGGCTTACCAGCGAGATCGACGCCGACAGCCGGGCCACGCGCGAGATCGCCGCGCTTGCCACGGAGATCGACCATCTCGGCATCGGGCGGAGCGCGCCATGACCCGCGCTCCCGGCAAGCCTCGCTTCGCATCCCGGCCGAGCGATCCCGAGAGCTGGATCAAGGCTTCGGACACGCCGCAGACCGGCAAAACCACAGGCGAGGCGTTCACCGCTCGCCTGACGATCGACATCACGCCCGAGATGCGCGGGCGCATCAAGGTCGCGGCTTTCCGGCGCGGCATCACCGTCGCCGACATGCTGCGCGACCTGCTCGCGCGCGAATTTCCATCCACCGAAGGAGATCCGATATGACCGGCAACGCGGCCCGCCGCTTGCACGGCCGTCCGCTGCCGGACGGGCCTGCGCCTTTCACCACATTGGTCGAACTGACCTTCGACAAGCGCAAGGTCGAGCGCTGGATACGGTTCGGCCGCAAGAGCTACGAACAGATCATCGACCGTCGCCGCAGCCTCGTCGGCTTCGCGCCGGAAAGCGTCTTCGCCTTCGTCCGCTGGGCGGCGGGCGAGCATGGCACGGTGATTTCCCGCATCGACATCGTGCGCGCCATCGGCCGCGGCGAGCCGTTCCAGACGCTGCCTTTCGTCCGCCCCGGCGGCGACATCCTGTTGCGCCTCGATAGCTGGGCGAAGGTGCAGCGCGCGCTGGCCGCCATCGACGCGGTGGAAGCGCTCGGCCTCGATCCGGCCGACGCCGCGCCCGATCACTGGCGGCATGTCCACAACCGCCTGACCGCCGGTCTGGAGCCGCGCGACTACACGCCGGAACGACACGCCGCCTGGCTCCATCGCCGGAGGATCGAACCATGACACGGTTCGGCTACGTCATGGTGACGTATTTTGCGGCGATGGGCGTCGCCATCGCCGCGTTCATCCCGACGCCTACGAAACTGATCTGGAACGCCACGGCCAGCGCGCCCATCGGCTTCTACACCGTCGAACCCGCCGAGCGGATCGAAGTGCCCGAGCTGGTCGCAATCATGCCGCCCGAACCGCTCGCCGCCTTCATGGTCGAGCGCGGTTATGTCGGGCGCGGCGTGCCGCTCCTGAAGCGCGTCCTCGGTTTGCCCGGACAGCGGGTTTGCCGCACTG
Source organism: Pseudogemmobacter sp. TB195 (assembly GCF_058313095.1). Classification (NCBI taxonomy): domain Bacteria; kingdom Pseudomonadati; phylum Pseudomonadota; class Alphaproteobacteria; order Rhodobacterales; family Paracoccaceae; genus Pseudogemmobacter; species Pseudogemmobacter sp. TB195. The sequence continues at coordinate 168,534 of NZ_JBZEGG010000003.1, read as the reverse complement.
GCCGCACCGTCACCGTCGATGGCGTGGAAATGGGCGAAGCGCTGGACCGCGACCGGATCGGCCGCGATCTGCCGGTCTGGCAGGGCTGCCGCGTCATCGGCGACGGCGAAATCTTCCTCATGAATTGGGAGATCCGCGACAGCCTGGACGGCCGTTACTTCGGACCCATCCCCGCAGATTCCGTCATCGGCCGGGCGCTGCCGCTCTGGACCGATGAGGAAGGCGACGGCCGCTACGAATGGCGCGTGCCGACGCATTAATCCTCCCTGAAACCTGCAACCATTGGAGACTTGTCATGCCACAGATCGGTCAATTCACCGCCGAAAATGAAACCTTCGTCGGCCGTGTTCATACGCTCACCCTTTACCGTGAACTGACCATTGTTCCCGCCGAACCATCGGATGCGGACAACGCGCCCGCCTATCGCGTCCTTCATGGGGCCGAAGATGGCCCCGAGGTCGGAGCGGGCTGGAAGGAGGTCGGCGAAAAAGCCGGCGATTACATTTCGCTGGTGATCGACGATCCCGCCTTGCCGCAGCCGATCCGCGCCAACCTCTTCCAGAACAGCAACGACAAGACGGCGTGGTCACTGCACTGGAACCGCCCGAAGCCGCGTGGCGGGCGGGACTGAAAGCCATGCGCTATTGCGTCATCCTCGCGTTCAAAACCCTCATCCCGTTGTTCGCGGCAAGGCCGTCTCATCCTGTCGTCCCGCTCGGCCACCGGACGGCCGGCGCGCACAGCGAAGGTCAGGGGCGGCCTCTCGCCGGCGCTCGCGCCTTGCCCTTGACCGCAGCGAGCACGCTGGCAGGCTGGAGGTCGAACAGAGACAGGAAGATCGTGCGATATGCCGGTCTGCTGCTGGCTGGCGTGCTCGCGGTCGGAGTCAGTCCGGTTGCCGTATCGGCGCAAGCCGCACCCGTCGCGCGCGCGAATCCCTCCGATCCCTATGCCGGCTTCATTACCGAAGCCTCGCAACGTTTCGGTATTCCCGAACACTGGATTCGCGCAGTGCTCCGCGCCGAGAGCGCGGGCGACGTGCGCGCAATCTCGTCGGCCGGAGCGATGGGATTGATGCAGGTCATGCCCGACACTTGGGCGGGCCTGCGCGTCCGCCATGGCCTCGGCCGCGATCCTTACGACCCACGCGACAACATCATGGCGGGTGCGGCTTATCTGCGCGAAATGTGGGACCGCTACGGCAACGTCGCCGCGATGCTCGCGGCCTACAATGCCGGTCCTGGCCGTTACGACGAACATCGCACGACAGGCCGTGCCTTGCCCGCCGAGACGCGCGCCTATGTCGCTGCGCTTGCGCCAGTTCTGGGCAGTTCGGCCGGGGGCGAAATACCCGCGCCAGAACCGCCACCGCCGCCCGACTGGCGCGCGGCTCCGCTGTTCGTCACGCGCTCGACCGACATGCGAACTACCGCCGCGCCGTCATCCGAAGTGCAATCCGGTGACATCCGCGCGCCCGTTCCGGTGCGCAATGCCGCCGATACGGAGCCGACCGGCAGCATTTTTGTGGCCCGCGCCGACGACGGGGGAGCGCCATGACAGGCGTGTTCCCGCGCTCGGCGCGATACGTTCCGGTGTCCAGTCATGCAGGGTTTCGCCTGGCTGGATTCCCGGCAGGAAGGGCGGAAAGGGCAGTAAAGGCGGAGGGCAAGATAAAGGAAACCGGCACTACGTTGGCCCGATTTCTGAATTTGTTGTTGTCTGCACACTGGTTGGGGGAGCCGGGACTGGCACCATGGTTTTCGCCCCGTGGTGCCGGAGATTCGCGCAAAGCCTTGGCCTTGCGGGGTTTTGACCGGCACTACAGCCGCATTTTAGCCGATTTCCGGCGGGTTCGGCATTTTTTTGGCCAGAGGCGCACTCATGAGCGCCGATGATGAAAACCGCTTCCGTCCGAAGCCCGGCCGCATCCGAGCGGATGCGCCGAAGCTCGGCAAGGCCAAGAGCTTTCTCACCCAGGCCAAGAAGCTCGCGCGCCAGCATAGCAACATCCCTGGCAGATCGTCTCCATCGGCATCGCGATCCCCGTCACGCACCACTTCGGGTTCGGCCGGAAAGAGCGGGAAGGTTTCGCGGGCCAGCAAGGGGCCGGGCGTCAAGCGCGGACGCGGTGCGGCCTTCGTGAATGCTCGAACCCTGTCGGGCGGCTGGCGCCACAGCGCGCCGGGAATGCGCCGCGTCGTCGTCAAGACGCGCTACGTCCAGCAGGCCGGCAAGAACGGCAAGGCCGCCGCCCATCTTCGCTACATTCAGCGTGACGGAACCTCGCGCGATGGCGAACGCGGCCAGCTCTATTCCGCCACCGAAGATCGCGCCGACGGCGATGCCTTCGTCGAGCGCGGCAAGGACGATCGCCACCAGTTTCGGTTCATCGTCTCGCCCGAGGATGCTGTCGATCTCTCGGACCTCACCGAGCACACCCGCGATCTGATGAAGCAGATCGAAGGCGACCTCGGCACGAAACTCGATTGGGTCGCGGTCAACCATTACAATACCGGTCATCCCCATGTGCATGTCATCGTCCGGGGGAAGGACGATCTCGGCGAGAACCTCGTCATCAACGGCGACTATCTCGCCAACGGACTCCGCGAGCGGGCGAGCGAGCTGACCACGCTGGAGCTTGGTCCCGTCACCGAGATCGAGCAGACCCGAAAACTGTCGGCCGAGGTCGATCAGGACCGCTTCACCCGCATCGACCGGGCGATGACCGAAGAAGCCGACGAAAAATTCCTCGATCTGCGCCATGAGCCCGACGATCCGCGCCGCCAGTTCAATCGCACGCTGCGCCTGCGCCGTCTTGCCAAGCTGGAGAAGATGGGGCTGGCGACCGAACACGCGCCGGGCGTCTGGGAGTTGAGCGACCGGATGGAGCCGACCTTGCGCGAGATGGGCGAGCGCGGCGACATCATCCGCAACATGCACAAGGCGCTGAAGGCCGATGGCCTGGAGCGCGATCCGATGACCTTCCAGCTTCATGATGCCGCGCCCGAAACGCCCATCGTCGGCCGGGTCGTGGACAAATATCTCACCGACGAGATGGGCGAGAACCTGACCGTCGTGGTGGACGGCATCGACGGCCGGACACATCATGTTCCGGGCATCGACCCGGCCCGCGTCGAGGATGCCCGGATCGGCAGCGTTATCGAGATCGGCCAGGCCGACACCGCAAGCCGTCCGTCCGACCGCGCGATAGCGGCCATCGCCGAGGACGGCACCTATCGGCCGAGCCGCCATCTGGAACAGGCCAAATTCGACGGCCGCGTTCCGGGTGGCGACTATGACGGGTTCGTCGATGCTCATGTCCGGCGACTGGAGGCGCTTCGCCGCGCCGGGATCGTCGAGCGGATCGACGCCGATCGATGGCGCATCCCCGAGGATTTCGAGAGTCGTGCCGCCACCTACGACGCCGGCCGCAACCGGCAGGCCAGTATCCGCGTCATCTCGACCTTCAATCTGGAAAGCCAGATCGGTTCTGATGGCGCGACCTGGCTCGACCGGAGGCTGGTGACGCCTGACGCATCGGATCTCGCTCCGGCCGGTTTCGGTCAGCAGGTGCGCGAGGCGATGGACAAGCGCCGCGAACATCATATCGAACAGGGCGACGCTACCCGAGCACGGGACGGCCGCATTTTCTACCGGCGCAGCCTTCTCGCCACTCTGCGCGAGCGCGAAGTTGCCCGCGTCGGCACGGAGCTGGCCGAGAGCAAGGCGCTTCCGTTCCGGGCGGCGGCGGATGGCGAGAAGATCAGCGGCAAGTTCACCGGAGCGGTGCATCTATCGAGTGGCAAGTTCGCCGTGGTCGAACAGAGCCACGAGTTCACCCTTGTCCCATGGCGGCCTGTTATCGACCGGCAGCTCGGCCGCGAGGTCGCAGGCATGGTGCAGGGCGGATCGGTATCGTGGCAGCTGGGGCGGCAGCGAGGAATGGGGCTATGAGGAATTCCGCGCTCATGACGCCCTTCAATGTAATTCCAGAGGCAGATCGCTTTTACGTTCAGATCGAGTCGTGATCACTGATTCCAAGAGAGTGCCGGAATAGTGCCGGCGCGACCGTCCGATTTACCGCCGACAGTATCCTGTCGCCCTACGGCTGCACCTTTATTGTTGATCCCTGCGAATTTGGCCATTTTCTGATCGGCTCCACCTCTCTTACCGATTGGAGCCTGTATGCGCGGAGGTCGAATACTCTGGGGGCAGATTGCCGTCGTCTTCGCCATTGTCATGGTGATGACCTGGGTGGCGACGCAATGGGTCGCCTTCCGCCTCGGCTTCCAGCCCCAGCTTGGCAATCCGTGGTTCGAACTGGCGGGCTGGCCGGTCTATTATCCACCGGCCTTCTTCTGGTGGTGGTTTTCGTTCGACGCCTATGCGCCCACCATTTTCGTCGAGGGTGCGATCATCGCCACGTCCGGCGGCTTCATCGCCATCGCCGCCGCCATCCTCATGTCGATCATCCGGGCGCGTGAAGCCCGCAACATTGCGACCTATGGCTCGGCACGATGGGCCGAAGATCGCGAAATCCGCAGCGCCGGGCTGCTCGGCCCCGATGGCGTCCTGCTCGGTCGATACGATCGCGACTATTTACGCCATAACGGGCCGGAGCACGTCCTATGCTTCGCCCCCACGAGATCGGGCAAAGGCGTCGGGCTGGTGGTGCCGACGCTGTTGACCTGGCCGGGAAGCTGCATTGTCCACGACATCAAGGGGGAGAACTGGACCCTTACGGCCGGCTTCCGCGCGAAGCATGGTCGCGTCCTACTGTTCGATCCGACCAACGCGAAGTCATCAGCCTACAATCCGTTGCTCGAGGTGCGCCAGGGCGAATGGGAAGTCCGCGACGTGCAGAACATCGCGGACATATTAGTCGATCCCGAAGGCAGTCTCGACAAGCGGAATCACTGGGAAAAGACCAGCCACAGCCTGCTGGTCGGCGCGATCCTGCATGTTCTCTATGCCGAGAAGGACAAAACCCTGTCTGGCGTCGCCAACTTCCTGTCCGATCCCCGTCGCCCGGTCGAGGCAACCTTGCGCGCGATGATGGACACGCCGCACCTTGGCGATGTCGGCGTGCATCCCGTCATCGCCTCGTCGGCGCGCGAGTTGCTGAACAAGAGCGAAAACGAGCGTTCGGGCGTGTTGTCCACCGCCATGTCGTTTCTCGGCCTCTACCGCGATCCGGTCGTGGCACGCGTCACGGATCGTTGCGACTGGCGCATTGCCGATCTCGTTGGCAGCCATCGGCCGGTCACACTCTACCTTGTCGTCCCGCCGTCCGACATCAACCGGACGAAACCGCTGATCCGGCTCATCCTCAACCAGATTGGCCGCAGGCTGACCGAGGAACTGACCCTATCCGGCAAGCGGCATCGCTTGCTCATGATGCTGGACGAGTTTCCAGCATTGGGCCGGCTCGACTTCTTTGAATCCGCGCTCGCCTTCATGGCTGGCTACGGCCTCAAATCCTTCCTGATCGCCCAATCGCTCAACCAGATCGAGCGCGCCTATGGGCCAAACAACAGCATTCTCGACAACTGCCACGTCCGCGTCGCCTTTGCCACCAATGACGAGCGCACCGCCAAGCGTGTGTCGGACTCGCTCGGCACGGCGACCGAGATGCGCGATTCCACCAACTATGCCGGTCATAGGCTCGCGCCCTGGCTTGGGCACTTGATGGTATCGCGGCAGGAAACCGCGCGGCCGCTGCTGACTCCCGGTGAGATCATGCAGCTTCCGCCCGCCGATGAAATCGTCATGGTCGCCGGCACTCCGCCGATCCGGGCGAAGAAAGCCCGCTATTTTGAGGACGGGCGATTTCAGGAGCGCATCCTGCCGCCGCCAGAGCTGCCATCCGCTCCGGCAACGAAGCCGGCCACCGACGACTGGACGAGCCGCGTCATCGTAGCGGCGGAAAGGCCAGTGACGAGTGTTGCCAGCGGCGCGGAGGGCGACCCCGACAATGCCGGCATCCGCCGCGAACCGGAATTGCCCGAGCATGAGGAAATCGTCCCGCCGTCGACACCGCCCGCCCAGGAGTTCGACATTCTGGACGACGAGCCAGACGTGGATGCCGCCAAGGCGCGCGCTCTTCGCTCGCGGATGCGGATGATCGCCCGGCAGGCGTCGATGAATCCCGATGACGGGATCGAGCTTTGAGGGGGAGCCAATGACAGCCCGCACCCGCATGAATGTCTATTTCGACCCGGAACTGCTCAAACAGGTCGAGGCGCTGTCGCTGCGCCGGGGGGTGTCGAAGTCCGCCATCATCGAGGCGGCAGTCGCATCCTTCCTGTCGGGCGACACGTCGGATCGGCTGGAAGCGGCGATGTCGCGCCGCCTGGACAAGATCGGCCGACAGATCGGCACGCTGGACGAAGATCTCGCCGTGCTTGGCGAGACCCTTTCCTTGTTCGTCCACTTCTGGCTGACGATGACCCCGCCGTTGCCAGACAGCGCCAAGCAGTCCGCACGGATCAAGGGGAATGAGCGTTTCGAAGGTTTCATGCAGAACCTCGGCCGCAGGCTGGCGACCGGAGACAGGTTCCTGAAAGAGCTATCGCGCGACATGGATTCGCTTCACGACAGTCCGCCGCAAGATCAGACCGGCACGGATGGCGACGCGGCCTAGGTTTTCAATCCATCCTATTTACCGCCGATAGCCGCCGATGCCAGCACGGACGTAAATACTTGTTGAACAGGCCCAATTTCGGCCTCTCTTAATCGACCCCGATCCGGGGATCGCCTGTCACGTCCCCGCCAAGAAACGGGGCCGACATGACCGCCAACCATCACAGACCGGAAGCGATCCAACGCGGTGCGCGCATGCTGCGGACCGCGCTCGGGCCTTCCATTGCGCGGTTTCTGGAAGATCCGGCCGTGGTCGAGGTGATGTTGAACCCGGACGGGCGGTTGTGGATCGACCGTCTGTCCGAGGGGCTTGCCGATACGGGCGAGCGCCTGTCCGCCGCCGATGGCGAACGCATCGTGCGGCTGGTCGCGCACCATGTTGGCGTGGAGGTTCACGCCCGAAGCCCCCGCGTATCCGCCGAGCTGCCGGAGTCGGGCGAGCGGTTCGAGGGCCTGTTGCCACCCGTTGTTGCCGCCCCGACCTTCGCCATTCGCAAGCCCGCCGTCGCGGTGTTCACGCTCGACGACTATGTGGCCGCCGACATCATGACCGCCAATCACGCGGCGATGCTGCGCTCGGCGGTCGCCTCTCGCGCCAATATCTTGGTCGCGGGCGGCACGTCCACCGGCAAAACCACGCTGACCAACGCGTTGCTCGCCGAGGTGGCGAAGACTTCGGATCGCGTCGTCATCATCGAGGACACGCGCGAGCTGCAATGCGCCGCGCCCAACCTTGTCGCCATGCGGACGAAAGACGGCGTGGCGACGCTTTCCGATCTCGTCCGTTCCTCGCTGCGCCTGCGCCCGGATCGCATCCCCATCGGCGAGGTGCGCGGATCGGAAGCCCTCGACCTTCTTAAAGCGTGGGGCACCGGCCATCCGGGCGGTATCGGCACCATCCATGCCGGGACCGGCATCGGGGCGCTTCGCCGGCTCGAACAACTCATCCAGGAAGCCGTCGTCACCGTCCCGCGAGCCCTGATCGCCGAGACCATCGACCTTGTTGCCGTCCTTTCCGGGCGCGGTTCCGCGCGTCGGCTGGCCGAACTCGCCCGCGTCGAAGGTCTCGGCCCGGACGGCGACTACCGCATCAACCCCGCAACCCCGATCAGCACAGGAGAACCTTCATGATCCGCACCATCTCGCGCGGCTATCGCCGCATGGCAACCGCAGCCTCTACTCTCGCCATCAGCATCATGCTCGCCCCGGCCGCCCATGCTTCCGGTTCGTCGATGCCGTGGGAAGCACCACTCCAAAGCATCCTTCAGTCCATCGAGGGGCCTGTCGCCAAGATCGTCGCCGTCATCATCATCATCGTGACCGGCCTGACGCTGGCCTTCGGCGATACAGGCGGTGGCTTCCGCAAGCTGATCCAGATCGTGTTCGGCCTGTCGATTGCGTTCGCCGCGTCGAGCTTCTTCCTGTCGTTCTTCTCGTTCGGCGGCGGGGCGCTCATCTGATGGCGGGCGGCCTTGAACAACTCGACGCGGTGCCGGGATTTTTGGTCCCGGTCCACAGGGCGCTGACCGAGCATATCCTGCTCGGCGGCGCTCCGCGCGCCATCGCGATTCTGAACGGGACGCTGGCCGGGGCCGTGGGCCTCGGCCTGCGCCTATGGCTGGTAGGCCTCGCCATCTGGGCCATCGGCCATTTCGCCGCCGTCTGGGCGGCGAAGCGCGATCCGCTCTTCGTCGAGGTCGGGCGGCGGCATATCCGCATCCCCGGTCATCTGTCGGTCTGAGGGGGCGCCGCCATGATGAACCTTGCAGAATACCGCCGCACCGCAGCCCGTCTCGCCGACTATCTGCCCTGGGCCGCGCTGGTCGGCCAGGGCATCGTGCTCAACAAGGATGGCAGCTTTCAGAGGACGGCGAAGTTTCGCGGTCCCGATCTGGATTCCGCCGTCGCGGCCGAGCTGGTCGCGGTTGCCGGCCGCATCAACAACGCCGTGCGCCGTCTCGGTTCCGGCTGGAGCATCTTCGTCGAGGCGCAGCGCAGCGAGGCCGCGACCTATCCCAACAGCACCTTTCCCGACGCCGCATCTGCGTTGCTGGACGCCGAACGGAAAGCTGCATTTGAGGAAGCCGGGACGCATTTCGTCTCCGGCTACTTCCTGACCTTCCTCTATCTGCCACCGGCCGAGGAAGCTGCCCGCGCCGAAACCTGGCTCTACGAGGGCCGGGAGCAATCCGGCGTCGATCCGTGGGAAGCCCTGCGCGGCTTCGCGGATCGCACCGACCGCGTGCTGGCGCTGCTCGACGGCTTCATGCCGGAATGCCGCTGGCTCGATGACACCGGGACGCTGACCTACCTTCATTCCACCGTGTCGACCAACCGGCATCGGGTGCGCGTGCCCGAGGTGCCGATGCACCTCGACGCGCTGCTGGCCGACCAGCCATTGACTGGCGGGCTGGAGCCGCGCCTTGGCGACGCGCATCTGCGCGTCCTGACCATCGTGGGATTCCCGACCGCGACGACGCCCGGCCTGCTCGACGACATGAACCGGCTGCCGTTCCCGTATCGCTGGAGCACCCGTGCCATTCTGCTCGACAAGACCGACGCGACGCGGCTGCTGACGAAGATCCGCCGCCAGTGGTTCGCCAAGCGCAAGTCGATCGCCGCCATCCTGAAAGAGGTGATGACGAACGAGGCGTCCGCGCTCGTGGACACCGACGCCGCCAACAAGGCGCTCGACGCCGACATGGCCTTGCAGGAACTTGGCGCGGACGTGGCGGGCATGGCCTACGTCACGGCGACCGTCACCGTTTGGGATGCCGACTCCCGCATTGCTGACGAAAAGCTACGCCTGGTCGAGAAGATCGTTCAGGGCCGCGACTTCACCGTCATGGCCGAGACAGTCAACGCGGTCGATGCCTGGCTCGGCTCTCTGCCCGGACATGCCTACGCGAATGTGCGACAGCCGCCCATCAGCACATTGAATCTCGCCCACATGATCCCGCTTTCGGCGGTGTGGGCGGGACCGGAACGGGACGAGCATTTCGGGGCACCACCCTTGCTCTATGGCCAGACCGAAGGCTCAACCCCGTTCCGGTTTTCCCTCCATGTCGGCGACGTGGGGCACACCCTCGTCGTCGGACCCACGGGCGCGGGCAAGTCCGTGCTGCTCGCGCTCATGGCCTTGCAGTTCCGCCGTTACGAGGGCTCGCAGGTCTTCGCCTTCGATTTCGGCGGCTCGATCCGCGCCGCCGCGCTCACCATGGGCGGCGACTGGCACGACCTCGGCGGCGGATTGACCGAAGGGTCTGACGCCTCGGTTTCGCTCCAGCCGCTCGCCCGCATCCACGACACCTATGAACGCGCCTGGGCGGCGGACTGGATCGCCGCCATCCTCATGCGCGAGGGTGTTGCGATCACGCCCGAGGTGAAGGAGCATCTTTGGACCGCGTTGACTTCGCTTGCGTCCGCGCCGGTCGAGGAACGCACCATCACCGGCCTTGCGGTCCTGCTGCAATCCAACGATCTGAAACAGGCGCTCCGGCCGTTCTGCGTCGGCGGTGCCTATGGCCGGCTGCTCGACGCCGAAGCCGAACATCTCGGCTCGGCGGACGTGCAGGCGTTCGAGATCGAGGGCCTTGTCGGGACCGGCGCGGCCCCCGCCGTGCTCGCCTATCTGTTCCATCGCATCGGCGACAGATTGGACGGGCGGCCCACGCTGCTCATCATCGACGAGGGCTGGCTTGCGCTGGACGACGAGGGTTTCGCCGGCCAGCTCCGCGAATGGCTGAAAACGCTGCGCAAGAAGAACGCCAGCGTCATCTTCGCCACGCAAAGCCTGTCCGATATCGACGGCAGCACCATCGCGCCCGCCATCATCGAGAGCTGCCCGACCCGGCTCTTGCTGCCGAACGAGCGCGCCATCGAGCCGCAGATCACGGCCATCTATCGCCGCTTCGGCCTCAATGACCGCCAGATCGAAATCCTCGCGCGGGCGACGCCCAAGCGGGACTACTACTGCCAGTCGCGGCGCGGCAATCGCCTGTTCGAGCTTGGCCTGTCCGAAGTCGGCCTCGCGCTCTGCGCCGCATCCGCCAAATCCGACCAGACGCTCATTGCGCAGATCGTCACTGAGGCCGGCCGCGACGGCTTCCTCGCCGCATGGCTGCGCGAGCGCGGCGTCGATTGGGCGGCCGACCTGATCCCCAACCTCACCAATCTTGCCGACCGGCCGGAATCCGCCGCGCCGGCTCGGCTCGATACCCACCCCACACAGGAGATTCTTCCATGACCTATCCCAAGATCGTCGGAGCCTCGGCTCTCGCGCTGGCGCTCGCCGTGCCTGTCGCGTTTTCGCCCATGCTGGCAAGTCCGGCCCATGCTCAGCTTTTCGGCCGGATCGTCTATGACCCATCCAACTACGCGCAAAACGTCCTCACGGCCGCCCGCACTCTGGAGCAGATCAACAACCAGATCACCTCGCTCCAGAACGAGGCGCAGATGCTCATCAATCAGGCCCGCAATCTTGCGAGCCTGCCGCATTCCTCGCTCCAGCAGCTCCAGCAGAATGTCCAGCGCACGCAGCAGCTTCTCGGGCAGGCGCAGAACATCGCCTTCGAGGTCGGGCAGATCGACCAAGCGTTCCAGCAGCGATACGGCAATGTTTCGCTTTCGGCGACCGACGCCCAGCTTGTCGCCGATGCGCGTTCGCGCTGGGAGAACACGGTCGGCGGCTTGCAGGACGCGATGCGCGTGCAGGCGGGGGCGGTCGGCAATATCGACAGCAACCGCGCCGAGATGGCCGCGCTTGTCGGCCAGAGTCAGGGTGCGACCGGCGCATTGCAGGCGACGCAGGCCGGCAACCAGCTTCTCGCACTCCAGTCGCAGCAGCTCTCCGACCTGATCGCAGTCATCTCGGCGAACGGCCGAGCCGACGCGCTGACCGAGGCCGAGCGCGCGACGGCTGCCGAACAGGGCCGCGAGCAGCGCCGCCGTTTTCTGACGCCCGGCACCGGCTACCAGCCGGGCAACGCGCAGATGTTCAACAACGGCAACAACTGACGGGAGGCTCGCCATGGACGGCAAGATGCTGGCGCGGCTCGGGGCCGTTGTGTTCATCGCCATCGCCGTCACGGCGACCGCAATCGACATGGCGCGGAAGGACCAACCTTCCGCGCCTCGCCCCGCGCCGGCCTTCCAGCCGCCGGCCGATCCGCTGCGCGAAACTCTGCGCCGCTGCCAGCAGCTCGGCGAGGCTGCCGCCAGCGATGCCGGCTGCCTCGCCGCATGGGCTGAATCCCGCGACCGCTTCCTCGGCCGTGACCGCAGCGAGGCGCGCTGACCATGGGCAATACGGGCGTCATCGACAATTTCCTCGGCGTATTCACATCCTACATCGACAGCGGGTTCGGCCTGCTCGGCGGCGAGGTCGCGTTTGTGGCGACCACGCTCATCATCATCGACGTGACGCTTGCCGCGCTATTCTGGGCATGGGGCGCGGATGACGACATCATCGCGCGGCTGGTAAAAAAGACGCTGTTCGTCGGCGTCTTCGCCTACATCATTTCCAACTGGAACAACCTCGCGCAGATCGTCTTCGAGAGCTTCGCCGGACTTGGCCTCATGGCGTCAGGCACCAGCTTTTCCGTTGCCGATCTCATGCGGCCGGGCCGCGTCGCGCAGACAGGCCTCGACGCCGGCCGGCCGCTGCTCGATTCCATCTCCGACCTGATGGGCTGGATTAGCTTCTTCGAGAACTTCATCCAGATCGCATGCCTACTGTTCGCATGGGCGCTGGTGGTTCTGGCCTTCTTCATCCTCGCCATCCAGCTCTTCGTCACCCTGATCGAGTTCAAACTGACCACGCTCGCCGGTTTCGTGCTGATCCCCTTCGGGCTGTTCGGCAAGACCGCCTTCATGGCCGAGAAGGTCTTGGGCAACGTGGTGTCGTCCGGCATCAAGGTTCTGGTGCTCGCCGTCATCATCGGCATCGGCTCGACCTTGTTCAGCCAATTCACCGCCGGTTTCGGCGGGGCAACCCCGACCATCGACGACGCCATGGCGATCGTGCTCGCCGCGCTGTCGCTGCTCGGCCTCGGCATCTTCGGCCCCGGCATCGCCAACGGCATCGTGTCGGGCGGCCCGCAACTCGGCGCGGGTGCGGCCGTAGGCACCGGCCTTGCCGCCGGCGGCATGGTGCTCGCAGGAGGCGCGGCGGCGGGAGGTGGAGCGATGCTGGCCGCCAGAGGCGGCGCCGCCGCTCTGTCCGGTGGAGCCGCGGCCGTTCGCGGAGGTGCTTCCGCCGCAGGCGCGGCGACGGCCGCCTACAGCGTCGGCTCGCTCGGCCAGACCGGCGCGGCCAGTGTCGCCTCCGGCCTCGGCGGTGTCGCGCGGACCGCAGGTTCTGCCGCTGTATCGCCCTTGAAGCGCGCCGCGTCGAAAGCATCGGAAAGCGTCAAATCCAGCTTTTCCGATGGCGCACGCGCCGCCTTTGGTGTGACCGGCGGCACGTCCACCGCAGGCACGGTCGGCGGCGCGAGCGCTACTCCCGCCGCCGCACCGTCCGCCGTCGCAGGCAGTGCTCCGGCCTGGGCGCAGCGGATGCAGCGCTCCCAGGCCATGAACCACGGCACGACCATGGCAGCCCATGCGGTGCGCTCCGGCGACAGCCACGGCTCCGGTTCCTCCATCAACCTTTCCGAAAGTGACCGCTCATGACCATCTTCAAACGACCAGCAACCCACTACGGCAAGTCGCCGGAACCCGAGACACCCTATCAGAAAGCCGCGCAGGCATGGGACGAGCGCATCGGCTCGGCCCGTGTTCAGGCGAAGAACTGGCGCTATATGGCGTTCGGCTCGCTGATCCTGTCGGCCGGCTTCGCTTCCGCCCTTGTCTGGCAGTCCGCGCGCGGGACCGTCGTGCCCTGGGTGGTACAGGTCGACAATATCGGCCAGGCGCAGACCGTCGCGCCCGCAAACGCTGACTATCGCGCCACCGATCCGCAGATCGCTTTCCATCTCGGCCGCTTCATCGAGCAGGTCCGCGCGATCCCGGCCGACGCCATCATCGTTCGCCAGAATTGGCTTCGCGCATACGAGTTCACCACCGACAGGGGCGCGGCTGCCTTGAACGACTATGCGCGGGCCAACGACCCGTTCACGCGGGTCGGCCGTCAGCAGGTCGCCGTCGAGGTCTCGAGCGTCATCCGGGCATCGCCCGACAGCTTCCGCGTGGCTTGGACCGAACGCCACTACGAAAACGGCCAGCTCGCCACCACCGAGCGATGGACGGCGATCCTGACCATCGTGATCCAGACGCCGCGCGATGCCGAGCGCCTGCGCGCCAACCCGTTGGGAATCTACGTCAATGCAATTTCGTGGTCACGGGAGATGAGCCAATGAGGACGATCACCCGCACCCCCACAATCGCGGCCGTGCTGCTTTCGGCCACCATGCTCGCAGGCTGCGCCACCAACCGGACGCAGCAATGGAGCTATGACGATAGCGTGCCGCCGCTGCCAGTGGTGCAGGCGGCCGCGACCGACGAAACGCCCCGGCCGCTGCACACGCCGCCCGCGTGGACCGTCGCGCGCGGCGGCGCCGCTGCTGGAACACCGACCGGCCGCGTCGAGAACGCCAACGCCGCCGCTCGCGTCGAGCCGCGCCGCGCAGGCTATTACAACGCGATCCAGATTTATCCGTGGAGCGAGGGCGCGCTCTATCAGGTCTATGCCGCAGTCGGGCAGATCACCACCATTGCGCTGGAGCCGGGCGAGAGCCTGACCGGCGCGGGGCCGATCGCGGCGGGTGATACCGCAAGGTGGATCATCGGCGACACGGAATCCGGGTCCGGCGCGAACCGCCGTGTCCATATCCTCGTGAAGCCGACACGCCCGGACATTGCCACCAACCTTGTCGTCACCACCGACCGGCGCACCTACATGATCGAGCTGCGCGCGCGGGAATCGCTCTACATGCCTGCCGTCGCCTGGGCCTATCCGGCACCGCCAGCGGGCCAGCGCCAGACCGTTCCAGCCGCACCCGTCATTCCCGCCGAGGCCGCGCGGAACTATCGCTACGGCCTGACCGGAGACAGCCCGCCGTGGCGGCCGGTTTCCGTCTTCGACGATGGACGGCGCGTCTATGTCGTCTTCCCGGCCGGGATCGTGCAGGGCGAGATGCCGCCGATCTTCGTACTCGGCTCCGATGGCGAACCGCAGATCGTCAACAGCCGCATCCACCAGAACATCCTGATCGTGGACCGCCTATTCGGTGCGGCCGAGCTGCGCCTTGGCGGCGGCACCCGCCAGCAGGTCGTCAGGATCGTCCGTATCAACCCGACGCAGGCGGCCGCCGATCAGCCTGCCAGCGCGACCGGAGACTCCCCGTCATGACAGACACCACCAACACCACGGACGCCTCGCCGATGCGGCTGCGCGCCGAACCGCCGCGCGTCACCCGCCTGTCACGCAAGATGCTCGCTGGCGTCGGCGCTGTAGCCTTGTTCGGCGTCGGCGGCGCGCTGATCTACGCGCTCCAGACCCGCGATGCAGGTCCGGGCAATGAAGAACTCTATTCGACCGAGAACCGGCCCACGGCGGACGGCTTGTCCGGCCTACCGCGCGACTATACCGGCCCGGTCCTGGGGCCGGCGTTGCCCGGCGACCTCGGCCGCCCGATCCTCGATGCGCAGAACCGGGGACAGCCGGTTGCGCCGCCGGTCATGGCGACGCCCGCCGTCGATCCCGAGGAACAGCGCCGTCTCGCCGAGGAAGAAGCCGCGCGCGTCAGCCGCGTCTTTTTCCAGACCGCGCCCGGCACGGGGACGGCAACCGGCATCGCCATGCCCGGCCTTGGCCTTCCGTCCGGCGCGACCGGCCCCCAGGACCGGCACACCGCCTTCCTAAACGGGCCGGTGGATCGGCAGACCGTCGCCCTGGACCGCATCATGGCTCCAGCGTCGCCCTACATCCTACAGGCCGGAGCCGTCATCCCCGCCGCGATGATTACCGGCATCCGCTCCGATCTGCCCGGTCAGATCACCGCGCAGGTCACGGAAAACGTCTATGACAGCCCGACCGGCAGCCTCCTTCTGATCCCGCAGGGCACGCGCATCATCGGCCAATACGACGCCGGCGTGACCTTCGGTCAGCGCCGCGTGCTGCTGGTCTGGAATCGGCTGATCCTCCCCAATGGCCGCTCCATCGTGCTGGAGCGCCAGCCCGGCGCGGATGCCAGCGGCTATGCCGGGCTTGAGGATGGCGTCGACTATCATTGGTGGGATCTGATGAAGGCCGCAGGGCTCTCGACCTTGCTTGGCGTCGGCACGGAGTTGGCGACCAGCGATGATGACCGGCTGATCCGCGCCATCCGCGACGGGGCGCAGGACACCATCAACCAGGCCGGCCAACAGATCATCCAGCGCCAATTGCAGGTCACACCCACGCTGACCATCCGGCCAGGCTTCCCGGTCAGGGTCATCGTGACCCGCGACCTTGTGCTCGAATCCTACGGAGGCTGAGCGATGGCGAAGTTGAAGCTGGGGCCGCTGCCCGACGACAAGCCCGTCAAGGTGACGGTGGAGCTGCCGGCACCGCTCCACCGCGATCTGATCGCCTATGCCGAAGTGCTGGCCCGCGAGACCGGCCAGACCGTCGCCGATCCCATGAAGCTGATCGTGCCTATGCTGGAACGCTTCATCGCCACGGATCGAGGCTTCGCTAAGGCGAAGCGGGAGCCAGGAAGATCGTGACAAGTCAACGCGAGGTTCATCACTCGACGTAGCGTTTTGCGATCATCGTCTCGGCACCCAAAGCAACGAAGCGGGCGGACGGCTATCGTTGGCATGTCGGACTACTTGGCCCGCGCCAGTTCTTCGACAAGAAACGGCGCCGTCCGGCTACCGGGTGTTCGGGCCACCTGTTGAGGGGAGCCGGCCACGACTATCTTGCCGCCAGCATCGCCAGCACCTGGTCCTACATCGATTACCCAATCGGCCTGCGCCACAGCGCGCATGTCGTGCTCGATCATCACCACACTATTTCCGGCATCGACCAGCCGCTGCAATTGTACCAACAGCCGGTCGGCGTCCGAGGCATGCAGGCCGGTGGTCGGCTCGTCGAGCACGTAGAGACTGCGCCCGCGCTGGCTGCGCTGAAGCTCGGTCGCCAGCTTGATGCGCTGTGCTTCGCCACCGGACAGTTCGGTGGCCGGTTGGCCAAGTCGCAGATAGCCCAGCCCGATCTCGCGCAGTAATTGCAATGGTCGTGCCACCGCGTCCTCACCCGCGAAGAAGCCGTGGGCCTCGTCCACCGTCATGGCCAGCACCTCGGCGATGTTGCGCCCGTTCCAGCGCACCTTCAGCGTGGCATCGTTATAGCGCGCGCCATGACAGGTCGGGCACGGCGCATAGACGCTCGGCATGAACAGCAGTTCCACGCTGACGAAGCCCTCGCCCTCGCACGTTTCGCAGCGCCCTTTGGCCACATTGAACGAGAACCGTCCGGCGTCATAGCGGCGGCGCCGCGCATCGGGGGTGGCGGCGAACAGCTTGCGCACATGGTCGAAGAGGCCCGTATAGGTCGCCAGGTTCGAGCGCGGGGTGCGGCCGATCGGTTTCTGGTCCACCTGCACCAGACGCTGCACGGCATCCACGTCGCCGGCGAGATGACCGCCGGTGACTTCGATGACCGTCGCGCCTTCGCCAGAGCCGCTTTCGGCCGCGTCGTCCTCGGGTTCGTGACCCAGATGCAGCAAGATCAGTTCCGGCAAAGCCTGCGCGACGAGGCTGGATTTGCCCGAGCCAGAAATGCCGGTAACGGCCGTCAGCACGCCGAGCGGAATGCGCGCATCCACGCCGCGCAGATTGTGGCGATGGATGGCTTGCAACTCCAGCCAGCCCGAGGGCTCGCGGCCTCGGCTCGCGGGCGCGGCGATCTCGTCGAACAGATAGCGCGCGGTCCGGGATTCGGCGATCTGGCGCAGGCCCTCCGGCTCGCCGCTAAAGAGCACGTGGCCCCCGTGTTCTCCGGCATCGGGTCCGACATCCACCAGCCATTGCGCGCGGCGCATCAGGTCCAGATCGTGCTCGACCACGAACACCGAATTGCCCGCGTCGCGCAGCCTGTCGAGAGCGTCGTAGAGGGCCTGGCTGTCGGCCGGGTGCAGCCCCGCCGAGGGCTCGTCCAGAACATAGACGACGCCGAACAGCAGGGAACTCAACTGCGTGGCCAGCCGCAGGCGTTGCAGTTCACCCGCCGAAAGTGTCGGGGTGGCCCGGTCCAGCGTCAGATAGCCGAGGCCCAGCCCCCGCAGTTGATGCAGGCGGGCCATCACGCCACCGGCGATGCGTTGCGCGGCGAGACGCTTTTCTTCCGAGAGTGCGGAGGTGCGGCGCACATCGGGCGACACTGCGTGAACGGCCTTACCGGAGGCCGCCCGTTCGGCCCGGTCGCGCTGGGTCGCCTCCCTGTCCGTACCTTCCCCCGCCGTATGGGCGCTGAAATCGCCCTGGACGATGGGTTCGAGCAGGGCCGCCAACTGGTCCAGCGGCATTTGCATGAAGGCGCCGATATCCACTCCGGCGAAGGTGATCGCCAAGGCTTCGGGTTTCAGTCGCTTGCCGTCGCAAGTGGGGCACTGCTTGCCCTCCATGAAGCGCGATACGCGCTTGCGCATCAGGGCGCTCTGGGTGTTAGCGAAGGTGTGCAGCACATAGCGCCGGGCGCCGGTGAAGGTGCCCATATAGCTCGGCTCCAGCTTACGCTTGAGCGCCGCTCGGGTTTCGGCGGGCGTGAAGCCCGCGTAAACCGGCACGGTGGGCGTGTCCTCAGTGAACAGAATCCAATCTCGGTCCGCCTTGGGCAAATCCTTCCATGGCCTGTCCACGTCGTAACCCATGCTGACGAGGATATCGCGCAGGTTTTGACCCTGCCAAGCGGGCGGCCAGGAGGCTATCGCCCGTTCCCGGATGGTCAGGGAGGGATCGGGCACCATGATGGCCTCGGTCACCTCATAGACATGCCCCAGGCCATGACAGGTGGGGCAAGCCCCCTGCGGCGTGTTGGGGGAAAAATCCTCGGCGTAGAGCATCGGCTGACCGGCCGGATAGGCGCCGGCGCGCGAATACATCATCCGCACCAGGCTCGATAGCGTGGTGACGCTCCCCACGGAAGAACGCGCGTTGCTGGCGCCGCGCTGCTGCTGCAAGGCGACCGCCGGTGGCAATCCGTCGATGGCATCGACGTCGGGCACGCCAGCCTGGTCGATCAAGCGCCGTGCATAGGGGGCTACCGACTCGAAATAGCGTCGCTGCGCCTCGGCGAAGATGGTGCCGAAGGCGAGCGAGGATTTGCCGGAACCCGAGACACCGGAGAATACCACCAGAGCGTTGCGCGGGATGGAAACGTCCACGTCCTTGAGGTTGTTCTCGCGCGCACCGCGCACCTGCACGAGACCGCTCGCTGCGGCAGTACAAGAGGATTCACCGAAAGGAGAGTCTGGCATGTTCTTATCCTGTAGTTCGTGAGCTAGCGATGGGCCGGATTCGGGGAAGATCGGTCAAGCGTCCGCGCTTGGCGGCGTCGCGTGATCGAGCGAGCGCCAGCCCCCCTCGCTCGCCCGACCCGCTCCGGTGCCTCCCGGCTCGAGACCCCGCTCAGGACTGGGCTTCTTGCGTCCGGGTGCCGCGGCGGCTGGCTTCGAGCGCAGCAGTGAGCGTGCGGGCGTCGTAACTGCCGAGCAGACGACGCCCCTCGACGAAGAACGTTGGAGTGGCGTGCGCACCGCTGGCGACCGCACTGGCGAGGTCGCGCTCGACGCGCTCGATCACCGCGGCGCTGTCGAGATCCGCGATAAACCGGTCGACGTCGAGGCCAACCTCTGCGGCGTAGCCGATCAAGTCCTCGCGCTCCAGCGCATGTTGGCGGGTGAACACGAAGTCCAGCCACGGCCAGAACATCCCCTGGTTCGACGCGGCCTCGGACGCCCGCGCGGCGATCAGCCCGTGCGGGTGGTGCGGCAGCTGGCGCACCACATACCTGAGGTCGTCCCCGAAGTGCTCGCGCATATCCTCCCACGAACCGGTCGCGTGCGCACAGTACGGGCACTCGAAGTCCACGTACTCCACGAGCGTGAGCTGGGCGTCCTCCGGACCACGGATGTGGTCGACCTCGGGATCCACCGGCGGCTCGAGCACCATCGGCAGATCGGCGGTCTCCTCACCCCATCTCCGGGCGGCAACCTTGAAGATGAGCCACCCGAGCAACGTGGCGAGCACCATCGACACGAGCACACCGACCGTCGCCTGGCGGCCCAGGTCGGAGGTCGTGCCGAACGCGAGCCCGATGATGAGCAGCGACACGGTGAACCCGATCCCGGACAGTGCCGCTCCACCGAACACGCTCCCCATCCCGACGCCCTCGGGCAGCCGACCCAGGCCGAGGCGGATCGCGGCGAGTGTGATGAGTCCGATGCCCAGGACTTTGCCGAGCACGAGCCCCGCAATGACGCCCCAGGTCACGGGCGAGCCGAAGGCCTCAGCGAGCAGCCCGCCACGCAGGTCCACCCCGGCGTTCGCCAGGGCGAACACCGGCACGATCAGCAGCGCGGTCGGTAACCGCAGGAACTCGTGCAGCCGCTCGTTCACCGAGATACCTCGGGACAGCCCGCGGTCCACCGCGTGGGCCGATGCGGCACTCGGAGACTGCCAGAAATCTCGGAACAGCTGTCTTGCCGCGACGACCTTGTGACGCTGTGTCGCGTAGGCAGGGATCAGGAGCCCCGCGGCCATCCCAGCAAGGGAGGCATGGATGCCGGAATACACGGTTGCGAACCACAGCCCGATCACGATCAGCACATACGGCGTTGCCCGCCACTGGCGGGTGCGGCCTAGCAACCACAACCCGACGAGACTGGCGAGGGCGATTAGCAGCGGGACGATCCGGATCTCCTCGCTGTAGACGATGCCGATGATGGACACGGCGAGAAAGTCGTCGACCACGGTCAGGGTGAGCAAGAACACGCGCAGCTGACCGGATAGTCGCGGACCGACGATCGCCAGGGTGCCCAGCATGAACGCCGTATCGGTGCCGACCACCGCACCCCACCCATGCAGGCCCTCACTTCCGGCCAGCCCCACGATCAGGACATACACCAGTGCGGGAAGCACGACACCCGCGACCCCTGCGATCAGAGCGAGACGGGCACGGCTGCGGTCCCGGAGAGATCCGTGGGCAAACTCCTGACGCACCTCCAGGCCGATCAGGAAGAAGAAGACGACCATCAGGCCGTCGTTGACCCAGTGATGCAGATCCATGTGCAGGCCGAACGGGCCGAAATTGAACCCGACATCCAGGTGCCACAACGCAAAGTAAGCGTCGGACAGCGGCGAGTTTGCCCACACGAGCGCCACGACCGTGACGATCACCAGCAACACCGCAGCACCAGGCTCCGTGCGCAGATAGTGGGCAACTCGTCTCCGTCTGATATTCGCCGTGGATTCACCGAAAGAAGAGTCTGGCATGTTCTTGTCCTGTAATTCGTGCGGTAGCGATGAGCCGATTTCGGGGGAGATCGGTCAAGCGTCCCCGCTTGGCGGCGTTGCGTCATCGAGCGAGCGCAGCCAAGCAAGCCTTTCTCCCAGCCTGCGCTCGACGCCTCTGTCGGTTGGCTGGTACCAGCCCGGCCGCGCTACGCCCTCGGGAAAATAGGTTTGCCCGGCGGCATAGCCGCTGGGCTCGTCATGGGCATAGCGGTAGCCTTCGTGATACCCCATCTGCTTCATCAGCTTCGTCGGTGCATTGCGAAGATGGAGGGGAACAGGCTGGGAGCCGCTGCGCTTGACGAATGCCTTGGCCTGGTCCCAGGCGGCATAGGCGGCATTCGACTTGGGGGCGAGGGCGAGGTAAGTCACCGCCTGCGCCAGCGGTATCTCGCCCTCTGGCAAGCCCAGCCTGTCGTAGGCCAGCGCGGCGTTGAGTGCCAGTTGCAGCGCCTGCGGGTCGGCATTGCCGATGTCTTCGCTGGCCATCACTATCATGCGGCGGGTCACC
Organism: Pseudogemmobacter sp. TB195; assembly: GCF_058313095.1. Lineage (NCBI taxonomy): Bacteria > Pseudomonadati > Pseudomonadota > Alphaproteobacteria > Rhodobacterales > Paracoccaceae > Pseudogemmobacter > Pseudogemmobacter sp. TB195. The sequence goes on along the minus strand of NZ_JBZEGG010000003.1, from coordinate 146,885 downwards.
TGGCTCACGTCGCCGCTGCCGTCGAGGATGCGGGCCAGCCAATACAAGGCTGCATCGGGGTCGGAGCCCCGCAGCGACTTGTGGAAGGCCGAGAGCTGCCAGTAGAACTCGTCGCCGCCCTTGTCGAACCTGCGCAGTGATGGGCTGGTGGACAGCCTGGCGAACTCGCCATCGACCACAGCCTTGCCAGCGCCCGACGCAGCATTCGTCACCTGCTCAAGCAGATTGAGGAAACGCCTGCCATCGCCATCTGCGAAGCCCTTGAGCAGGTCCAGTGCGTCCGCATCCAACGTGACGCCCCGAAGATGCGGCAGGGCGCGTTCGTAGAGCTGGTTCAACTCGTCGCCGGATAGCGGTTCGAGGGTATAGACCTGTGCGCGTGAGAGCAGTGCGGAATTCACCGCCAACCCGGGATGCTCGGTGGTTCCCCCCACCAGGGTCAGGAGCCCCGACTCGACATGGGGCAGCAAGGCGTCCTGCTGCGCCTTGTTGAAACGATGGATCTCATCGACGAAAAGCACTGTCGATCGACCATGGTTGTCCAGTTCAGCCTGGGCCTCGTCGATGGCCTGCCGAATGTCCTTCACCCCGGCAAGCACGGCCGAGATGGCGATGAATCGGCTGTCGGTCGCGCGTGCCGCCAGGCGCCCAAAGTGGTCTTGCCCACACCTGGCGGTCCCCAGAGGATGAACGAGTGCAACCTGCCGGACTCGAAGGCGAGGCGCAGTGGTTTTCCCGGACCCAGCAGATGCCGCTGCCCCACGAATTCATCGAGAGATCCGGGGCGCAGGAGTTCTGCCAAAGGCGGTCTGGGCTTTGTCGTGAACAAATCAGTCAAGATCGCCTCATGGGGTCATTGCATCGAATGGCGCAGCGTTCCCACGCCAAACCGAATCCACCAGCCAATAATGATTATACTCGGTCCTACTATACCGTATACGCACTCCAGGGCGCAACATTCGAATCTCATCCGTTCGGAGCGCTCATCGCCGAGAGACCGCCCGACAGCGCTGCGGAAGGCGACCTCCGCTGGAGGGATCGAGCAGGCAACTGTCATAGCCCTTGATACTGGGCAGGAGTATTCCTAAATGTGCGTAGCTGGGATATTTGGGCCTCGTGCGCCCATGTAACCATTTGACCTCGCATGCGCTTTGAAGGAGCCGGAAATGGCGAACGGATGGGGACCCGAAGGCGGGGTTCAGGACCAGATTGACGCTACTGTAAGGGATGCGCTCTCAGCGGCACGTTCTCGACTTCCTTTGGGAGACGGCACCCTCGAATGTGAGGTGTGTGGAGAAGAGATCCCGCTGCGACGTCGCCAAGCCATTCCATCAGTCAGGACATGTATTGCTTGCCAAGGCGAACGCGATAAGCGACCAACGTTCTCCGCGATCAACCGCCGGGGCAACAAGGATAGCCAACTGCGTTGAATGGCAGGTGCAGATCGGCTCTTAAGCTTGCTTCGGAGTGGACGTGAGTCGTCATCTTCGTTCGACGGTCAACCGTCGTTCCTAGTGGCCTGAAAGCCGATCAGAATCCGCGCACGAAGGCACAAGACCGGTCCTCTGGCTTGGCCGCATCCAAAGGCCTCGCGGCGGGAAGTCGGCGTCCACCCGATAAAGGCGTGGACATCACACATGGATGAACATATCTCCTGTATAGTATGCCTCAGCGCCGAACAGGAAGATTTGATGCCATACACACCAGAAGAGAAAAGTCGGGCCGTCACTCGCATTCGTCGTATCAGGGGCCAAGCCGAAGCGCTTGAGCGTGCGATCCAAGCTGGGGCCAGCTGCGCAGCGTTGCTTCAGCAGATCGTGGCGATGCGTGGCGCGACCAACGGCTTGATGGCGGAAGTGATGGAGAGCCATCTTCGGGAGACCTTTGATCCACGGATCAAGTCCAAAGCCGCTCCAAAGGCCACTGATTACGATGAAGACCTTGAAGGTGTGATGAAGATCTTACGAACCTATCTCAAATAGCGCATCCCTGTCGTTACGAAACGCGCTTCTTACATCAGTATTTTTCTTTGTTCATCAGATGCTTGAGACGTCCAGCCCCGCAACAGATCGACTGATTCTGCGAAGGCGTTTTGAGTTTGACAACGGGTGCTCTCCTCGCCGTTCTAGCATAGGAGGCGATCTATGATCGTGAGAAATTTTGGATACCTGCTTGCGTTGTATCGCGAGGGGCACTTCGGCAGAGCGGCCAAGAGTTGCAACGTATCGCAGCCCACGCTTTCCGCCGGCATCAAGCAGCTCGAGCAAAACTTGGGCGTCGAGATCGTGCGGCATGGTCGGCGCTATGACGGCCTCACCTTGGAAGGTGAGACCGTGCTGGCTTGGGCAAAGAAGATCGAGAGCAACTGCGAGGGGCTGGAGCGCGACATTTCGGCTCTCAAACGTGGGCTTGAAGGGCAATTCCGCTTAGGCCTCCTGTCGAGTGCGTCGGTGGTGGCGCCGATCCTCAGCTTGGCCCTCGCTGAAAGGATGCCTCTTCTTGAACAATCCATTCGCGCGACCCAGCTCTCGTCGCTGACCAAAGCCTTGCTGGCGCATGAAATAGACATGGCGCTGGTCTATCTCGAAGACGTAACAGAGGAGGACTTCGATACTCACCTTCTATACCGAGAGCAGATCGTCATATTCCAAGCGACCAGAGACCCGTTGCCGCGACAGGTCTCATGGGATGATGTCGCAAATCTGCCCCAGTGCATCTTGGACTGCGCGCTACCCAAAGCCGCGCACTCCAGACTCGGGCACTGTGCCGCAAAGACGATCAGGACCAACAATGTCGATGTTCTCACCGCCCATATAGCGAGTGGGCGATATGCCACCGTCCTTCCGCAATCCCTCGCAACCTATTTTGCTCGGATTCCCGACATTCGGGCGGTTGAAGTCACAGGTGAAGGCACGGATGCCGCTGTTGGGTTGGCTACGATCAGAAATGAGCTGAAATCGACGCCTTCGACCGCACTTTTGGAGATAGTCCGCTCTCCCGAAACAATCGCCGCGATACAGGATGCTTTGGACCTGTATCGCCAGTTTCAACCCGATGGGAGCTGACCGACCGTTCATGCCGTGGCAACGCGGCATGAACGGTCCCGCGACCCGCTATTCCACGTAGATCATTTTCTTGGTCATCCCGCCGTCGACCACAAGCGTTTGCCCCGTAACAAAGCCGGCCGACGCCAGATATAGAACGGCCTCGGCAATGTCCTGGGGACGACCGACCCGGCCCACCGGATGCTGCGCCTCGTCCTCGGCGCGCAGATTTGTTTCGTTCGTGATCCAACCAGGTGCGATTGTATTGACCCGAATTTTTGGGCCAAGTTGCACAGCTAGCGCCTGCGCGAGTGCCACCATGCCACCCTTTGCAGCGGCATAGGCAAAGTCGACGCCTTCCGACATCAACGCGCGCGTGGAAGCCATCATGACAATTGAACCACCGCCGGTGAGTAGGGGCGATGCCGCTCGCGACATCAAAAAGGCCCCTGTCAGATGGCTACCGATAGTGTTGTTCCACTGTTCGAGTGAGGTGTCCCCGAGCTGCATGAATGTGTCGTAAACAAGCCCGCCATTGTTGACGAGCAAGTCTAGTTGATCCCAGCCAAGGGTGCGGAAAGCTTCGGTTACAGATTTTTCGCTCGAAAGATCGCAATAAATCTGCTGACCGATTGCCCCCTCCTTCAGATCAAACGATGCGACTTCCCATCCATCACTCAACAAGGCGGAGCATATCTCCTGACCGATCAGCCCAGACCCTCCTGTTACAATCGCGCGCTTCATAAGGACTCCTTTCTGTCTAGGAATGATAACTAGACTGGCCGCGTTCCGCCAACACAACTAATGCCGGATGAGTGTGCGTGGAAGGCGCCTCGATGAACTTTAACTGCTCCTTCTCTTCGACAGGCATTATGTCGCTACGTTTGTGATATGTTATATCGTATTGTTTTGACGCAGCCGCCATCATCTCGCGGCGTGTTCATAGAAATTTCTGATCCTGGGATAGAATCTTCGAGTTTGCCGCGACGAAGAAGCGAGGGCATCCTGCTTCTACGGTAATGATGAGCCACTCAACGGCGTTATTGTGCTGTGTCGAAGTTATTCGGCTCGGCAGATTGAGGCGCGTCAAATTTTATTCTCATCAATGCTTAGGGGGCACTGAAAAGAACGTAGGAGATATCTGATGGCTACCGGCAACCGGATCGTAACCTTCGAGAAACCGATGGAAATGAAGGTCAACACCTTCAAATTCCCGGAGCTGATTACCCCGCAGGGCAAGAGGGCACCGCACGGCGCCATTCTCAAGATCGTCACCACGAACATCTGCGGCAGCGACCTCCATATCTATAGAGGGTCGTTCGAAGTCCCCAAGGGAATGACGATGGGCCATGAGATGACCGGCGAGGTGATCGAGGTCGGCTCTGATGTCGAGTATATCAAGGTCGGCGACATCGTATCTGTCCCCTTCAACGTGGGCTGCGGGCGCTGCTACAACTGCAAGCACATGCGCTCGGAGGTGTGCGAAAACACCAATCCCGAAGTCGATTGCGGAGCCTATGGCTTCAACCTGGGCGGTTGGACCGGTGGGCAAGGGGACTACCTGTTCGTCCCCTATGCGGATTTCAACCTACTGGCCTTCCCTGACAAGGACGCGGCCATGGAGAAGATCCGTGATCTGACGCTGCTGTCGGACGTGCTGCCGACCGCGTTCCATGGTTTCGCCGCACCCGACTGGCCGGCGCAGCCCTCCTATATCGTCGGTGAGAATGTGCTGATCTTCGGCGCGGGGCCTGTCGGTCGTGCGGGTGCTGCTTGCGCGCGACTGCTGGGCGCAGGCGCCATTATCGTCGCCGACTTCATTCAGGAGCGGCTCGACCTGCTCAAGCCGCACGGGATCGAAACCATCAACCTGTCGGACGGGACGCCGATCGAGGACCACCTCGAACGCATCACCGGCAAGCGTCAGGTCGATCGCGTAATCGACTATGTGGGGCTGGACTGTCGAGGCTTCGGGCCGGATTCCGACAAGATCGTCGAGAATGCCGTGACCAACGCGCTCCTGAAATATGTCCGTTTCGGTGGGATGACCAGCACGGTCGGCGTTTACTGCCCCAATCCGATCTCCAAAGATCCGCTCAGCAAAAAAGGCAGCATGGAAGTCGATTGGGCCAGTGGCTGGATCAAGTCGCCGCGCATGTCGGCGGGTCAGTCGCCGACCGCGAATTACAACCATGCCCTCATGCGGGCGATCCTGAATGATCGGATGCCCTATCTGACCCCGATGATGAATATCAAGTTCATCGCCCTGGAGGATGCCCCGGCGGCCTACAAGGAGTTCGATGACGGATCTGCATTCAAGTACGTCATCGATCCCCATGGCTCGGTGAAGCACTGATCCTCACAACCGGAATGTCTCACGATCATGATCGGGGGGCATTCCGGTTTCGCAGGACGGCTTGACGCAAGAATGCCAATCTTGGCTTGCCAATCGCGCACGCCGCCAGATCGACGAGCCAAACCATTCCGGACCGCACTATCGGCCAGCTACTGCGGTTTTCCGAGTCTCTAACCTCCCTTCACTCCCTGGCAATCCTTGATTTGGACATCCTCTTGCATACTGCATGGGAGTATACTAGGTGTACTCCCATGCAGTATATGCGGCCCACGAATCGACATGTCACAACAGGCATGGCCGCTGGCAGCCCGCTTCAACCCACGAGGAGAATCCAAAGATGAAATCTCGCGCCGCTGTTGCCTTCGAGGCAGGCAAGCCACTCGAAATCGTCGAGATCGACGTCGCCCCGCCCCAGAAGGGTGAAGTGCTCATCAAGGTTACGCATACCGGGGTGTGCCACACCGATGCTTTCACGCTGTCCGGCAATGATCCGGAGGGCATCTTTCCGGTCGTTCTCGGCCACGAGGGCGCGGGCATCGTCGTCGAGGTCGGCGAGGGCGTCACCAGCGTCAAGCCGGGGGATCACGTCATTCCGCTCTACACGGCCGAATGCGGCAAGTGCGAGTTCTGCACGTCCGGCAAGACCAATCTGTGCGTCGCGGTTCGCGAAACGCAGGGCAAGGGCTTGATGCCGGATGGCACCACGCGCTTTTCGTACAATGGCCAGCCTCTATACCACTATATGGGCTGCTCGACATTCAGCGAATATACGGTCGTTGCCGAAGTCTCGCTCGCCAAGATCAATCCCGAAGCGAATCCCGAGCATGTCTGCCTTCTCGGCTGCGGTGTCACCACCGGCATCGGCGCGGTCCACAACACCGCCAAGGTTCAGCCGGGAGACTCCGTTGCCATATTTGGCCTGGGCGGCATCGGTCTCGCAGCGGTCCAGGGCGCGCGTCAGGCCAAGGCGGGCCGCATCATCGCGATCGACACCAATCCGTCCAAGTTCGAGCTGGCCCGCCAGTTCGGCGCGACCGACTGCATCAACCCCAAGGATCATGACAAGCCGATCCAACAGGTGCTGATCGAGATGACGGGCTGGGGCATCGATCACACCTTCGAGTGCATCGGCAACGTCCACGTCATGCGCGCGGCGCTGGAAGCCGCGCATCGTGGCTGGGGCCAGTCGATCGTCATCGGCGTCGCCGGGGCCGGACAGGAGATTTCGACGCGGCCGTTCCAGCTCGTCACCGGCCGCGTCTGGAAGGGGTCGGCCTTCGGCGGCGTCAAGGGACGGACCCAGCTTCCCGGCATGGTCGAAGACGCCATGAGAGGCGACATCGATCTGGCTCCCTTCGTCACCCACACCATGGGTCTGGAGGAAATCAACGAAGCGTTCGACCTGATGCACGAAGGCAAGTCGATCCGCACCGTGATCCACTACTGATCCGACAAATCAAGTCTGTTAACTTCAATAACTAACCTCAAGGAAGAATATCATGGCTGACCCCGTTATCTCCGGCAACGGCGTGTTCTCGCACGTCTTCATCGGCGCTGCCGACGTCGAGCAGTCGGCAGCGTTCTACGACGCCGCTTTGGGCGCTCTGGGCATCAACAACCTCGGCCCCTTCGGCAATGGTTGGGTGCTGTACGGTCGCGAAAAGCCCGCTTTCATCATTGCCCGCCCCGGTAATGGCGAAGCGCCCTCCAGCAATGGCGTGACGGTCGGCTTTGCTGCCGCGACGCCCGCCGAAGTGGATGCTTTCCACGCCGCCGGCCTCGCTGCTGGTGGCACTGACGAAGGCCAGCCTGGCCCCCGTGGCCACCTGCCGGGTGCCTATGCTGCCTATCTGCGCGATCCGGCGGGCAACAAGGTCTGCTCCTACACCTTCATCTAAGGCCGGAAGGTGATGGCGATACCCGCAACCCTATGACTGGCTGTCGCCGGCGCTGAAACAGCCGCCGGCGCTTCCCCCGCACAACAGCCATGAACAGGAGCCTATCGGCACACCGTCCACCAACCGTCGAAGCAAGGAAACAAAAATGGAACGTGTCGAACATCACGCCAGCTTCGGCGGTTGGCAGGACGTCTATCAGCATGACTCGATCAGCCTGGGTTGTCCGATGAAGGTCGGCGTCTATCTGCCTCCCCAGGTCAAGGACGGTCGCGTGCCGGTGCTGTATTGGCTGTCCGGCCTGACCTGCACCGAGCAGAATTTCATCACCAAGTCCGGCGCGCAGCGTTTCGCGGCGGAGCATGGGATCATGATCGTCACGCCGGACACCAGCCCACGAGGCGAAAGCGTGGCAGACGATCCCAGCTATGATCTTGGGCATGGCGCAGGCTTCTACGTCAATGCGACGCAGCAGCCCTGGGCTGCCAATTACCGCATGTATGATTACGTCGTCGAGGAATTACCGGCACTGATCGAAGCCACATTTCCGGCCGATGACCGTCGCGCGATTGCGGGGCATTCCATGGGCGGACATGGCGCACTCGTCGCGGCACTGCGCAATCCCGGACGCTATCGCAGCGTATCGGCTTTTTCGCCAATCGTCGCGCCGAGCCAGGCGCCTTGGGGCGAGCGCGCTTTCACGGCATATCTCGGCGATGACCGTTCTGCGTGGGAGCAATATGATACCATCGAACTCATCAAGACCGTCCGAGAGCGCCTGCCGCTGCTGATCGATCAGGGTCTTGATGACGAGTTTGCAGATCGTGAGTTGCGTCCGAGTCTCCTGCAAGCAGCGTGCGAGGCAGCGGAACATCCGCTGATCCTCCGTCAGAGGCCCGGATACGACCACAGCTACTATTTCATCGCGAGTTTCATCGACGAGCATATGGCCCATCATGCAGCGGCGCTGTTCCAATGACCGCGCCAGCATCTTCGCCCATGCGCGAAACCGCATCGGGCCTTGAGACCGCCTCAGGTCGCCATCGTGTGGTGGTCGTGGGGGCAGGCTTCGGTGGGCTGGAGGTTGTGCAGAGGCTCGCCGGAAGCGGTGTCGCCGTCACCCTTGTCGACCGCCGCAACCATCACCTTTTCCAGCCGCTGCTCTATCAGGTCGCAGGCGCTTCGCTGTCGCCGTCAGACATCGCATGGCCGATCCGCGCGCTCTTCCGCAAGCGCAGGGACGTGCGCACCTTGCTCGGTGAGGTCCGGCATGTCGATACGGACGAGCGGCACGTCCTCCTGGAGGACGGCCCGGCGCTTGCCTACGACACGCTCGTCATCGCGACGGGGGCGACGCATTCCTATTTCGGCCATGACGAATGGGAGCCTTTCGCGCCCGGCCTGAAATCGCTCGAAGACGCGACGACCATCCGTCGCCGTGTCCTGCTGGCTTTCGAGGAAGCCGAGCGCGAAACTGACACCGCCCGGCGAGCCGCCTTGCAGACTTTCGTCATCATCGGAGGCGGACCAAGCGGCGTGGAGCTTGCTGGCACGATAGCGGAACTCGCCCATCGGACGCTCGCGCACGATTTTCGCATCATCGACCCTGATGCGACGCGCGTGGTGCTGATCGAGGCGGGGCAACGCCTCCTGTCGGTCTTCCCGGAGGATATGTCCGCCTATACGCGCCAGGCGCTGGAAAAGCTGGGTGTCGAGGTCAGGCTCGGCATGCCGGTTACGGACTGCTCGTCCGATGGCGTCATTGTCGATGGTGCGCTTGTCCCCGCTCAGACGATCCTGTGGGCGGCTGGCGTGCAGGCATCACCGGCTGCGCGCTGGCTGAATGCGGAAGCTGATCGCGCCGGGCGTGTCATCGTCGGACCTGACCTGACAGTGCCCGGCCAGCGCGACATTTTCGTGATTGGCGACACCGCGGCTGCTACCGGCCCGGACGGAAAGCCCGTCCCCGGCCTCGCTCCCGCGGCCAAGCAGGCAGGGCAATATGTGGCGCGGCTGATCCGTCAGCGGATGCGGGGCTCTAAGACCACCACGCCTTTCCGCTATCGGCATCAGGGCAATCTGGCGACGATAGGCAGCCGTCTTGCCGTCGTCGACATGGGGCGGATCCGGCTGCGCGGCACACTGGCATGGTGGATGTGGAAGCTCATTCACATCTACTTCCTGATCGGGGTGCAGAATCGTCTTAGCGTTGCGCTAAGCTGGTTGTGGACGCATGGTATGGGATATCGTGGTTCCCGGCTGATTACTTATAACAACTACGATGGTTACGGCGCCGCAAAGAAGAATGACAAGGAAGGACCGTCAGTTGAGTGAAGGAGGCGCCACACCGCTTGGCAGTTCTACAGTCTATGGTATGCCAGTCTTGGGTAGCAGGAAGATTGCCCTAGATGAGCTTCATGCCCGCCCGTTTCCCTTGGTAGAAGCTCCGCGCGCCTTGGTGCAACTTGCCTTCATGAACGAAGGCAATCTGGCGAAGGATCGCGAAACCCTGGCCGAACTATCGAGCCGGGTGGGCGCCTCACTACCGGATCAGAGCACTCCCCTTCACGGCCTGACATTCGAGCAGGGCGATCTGCATCGCGAGAAGCACACTGAGTTCTTCACCTACCTGTGGTGCGCACCTCTTGACCCTGAGACCGGGAATCCGGTGGGTCTCGATCCCTTCAAACATGGCTTCATCCCGCCTGGGCCGATCGTATCGGGTATCCGTCTGGATGTCGTGACCTGGACTGAGGAGAGTGCGCAGTCTTACATAGATCGCTTCGATCCGGTCAGCCGCTGCCACTCGCTTGTCGAGGATGGCATGGCCGATATCATTACCGATTTCCGTCAGGACAGCGATGGCCTGACGCGAATTGTCATTCTGGATCGGGGGCTAACGCCAATACGGCTTGGCGCCCTGGCCCAACGGCTTCTCGAAATCGAAACCTATAGGACGCTTGCCCTTCTCAGCATCCCGATGACCCAACAGCTTGGACCGCATCTGCGGGAGATCGAGAAGCGACTTGCCGCCATCACCGACGAGATGCGCCAGTCCGCGCGCCGCAACAGCGAGGAGCTGCTGTCCAGCTTGACGGACCTGTCGGCAACGCTTGAGGCCGACACGGCGTCGAGCCTCTACCGCTTTGGCGCCAGCCGCGCCTATTATGAAATCGTCGAGGAACGGCTGACCGCACTCGGCGAGACTTTCGTCCCCGGCTGCTATCGTTGGCGCAGTTTCCTACATCGCAGGATTGCTCCGGCAATGCGAACCTGCCGTTCTATTGAAGAGCGTCAGGCCAACCTGTCCGACAAGCTGGCGCGCGCAACGACGCTGCTTCGATCCTGGATCGATGTGCAACTCGAACGACAGAACAGCGATCTGCTGGCCTCCATGAACAATAGGGCGAGGCTGCAACTGCGGCTTCAGCAGACCGTAGAAGGTCTGTCTGTCGCGGCAATTTCCTACTATGTCATTGGACTATTGTCCTATCTCATAAAGGGCCTCCCAGGGTACCACGATATCGTTTCACCCGAACTGGTAATTTCTGCCCTCGTTCCCGTGGTCCTGCTCGCGATATGGTGGACCGTTCGGCGGATCAGGAACTCTCATAGCGACCCTGGGCTTCCGGATCGGAGGGATCGAACATGACCCGACAACCTAATTCGGGTGCGAAAGGCGCTCACGAAGCATGCCTCGCCTCCAAAGACCGGATTGCCGGAGCCTACCGGTATTTAGGTTCTAATGGCAGTAATGCCGGGAAGATATTCACCATGAAACGACGCTTGCAGGAGGGTTTCTAATGTCTACCGGCGTTTTCATTTTGCACTCTCAATATACCCCCTCGGGCGATCAGCCCGAAGCCATCGCACGGCTGATCTCAGGCATCGAAGAGGGGGCGCATCATCAGACCCTGAAGGGGATCACCGGATCGGGCAAGACCTTCACAATGGCCAATGTGATTCATCGCCTGAAGCGGCCCACCCTGATCCTGGCGCCGAACAAGACGCTGACCGCGCAGCTTTATGACGAAATGAAACAGTTCTTCCCTGAGAACGCGGTGGAGTATTTCGTTTCATACTATGACTACTTCCAGCCGGAAGTATATCTGCCGGGTAGTGATCGGTTCATCCCGAAAGATTCCGCGATCAACGACCATCTGGAGCGCCTGCGCCTGTCCACGACGAAATCGCTCATCGAGCGTCGAGACACCATCGTCGTCGCTTCGGTGTCGTCCATCTACGGAATGGGCGATCCCGACGATTATCGGGCATTGCAGGTTCCGCTCTCGCCGGGCGCGAGGTTGAGCCTGAACGAGCTTCTTCATGGCTTTGCCCGATTGCAGTATGATCGTACCGAGCACAAGCTGAAGCGTGGAACCTATCGCGTTACCGGCGATATGGTCGAGGTCTTTCCAGCGGATTCGGAATACAAGGCCATTCGTCTCAGGTTGTCGAATGGCGTGATCGAGACCCTTGACTGGATCGACGCAGCTACCGGACAACAACTGGAGAGCATCGCTCACTATCTTGTCTCGCCGAAGACGGTTCTGGCAGCCTCGGCAAGCCAGGTGGAAACCGCCGCCACGGCGATCCTTGAAGAGATGGAAAGGCGTGTTGCTCAGTTAAACAGCGAAAACCGCCATGTGGAAGCGGAACGCCTATATGAGCGGATTACGAACGACGCCGAAATGCTGCGGCAGGTCGGATACTGCTCGGGCATGGAAAACTACGCCTGCTATCTGAGTGGCCGCGATCCCTCCCTTCCTCCGATCACCTTGCTCGACTACCTCCCGAAGGATGGCCTTCTGTTCGTCGATGAATCCCATGTGATGATTCCGCAGATCTCGGCCATGTATAGCGGCGATCAGAGTCGCAAGGACACGTTGATCGAGTTCGGCTTCCGTCTGCCGTCCTCCAAGAACAATCATCCTCTGAGCTTCAGGCAGTTCGAGGCCATGAAGCCGCAGACGATCTTCGTTTCCGCAACCCCTGCCGCATATGAGCTGAATATTTCGCAGGATCGCGTCGTTGACCAGATCGTGAGACCCACCGGCCTGCTGGACCCTGAAGTCGAAGTCCGTCCCTGCGAGGGAGACATCGACGATCTGCTGCGCGAGATTACCGAGCGTGCGGCCAGAAACGAGCGGGTGCTGGTGACGACGCTCACGAAGGTCGCCACGGAAAATCTTCATGCCTTCCTTGAAAGCAAGGGCGTTCGGGCGCGGTATCTGCACTCCGATATTAAGACGGAAGACCGGATTGAGATCATAAACGGCCTTCGCGCCGGCGAGTTTGATGTCCTGATCGGTATAAGTCTCTTGCGCGAGGGACTGGATATTCCCGAGGCATCCCTGATCGCGATTCTCAACGCAGATCGCGCGGGCTTCCTACGAACGGCGCCGACTCTGATTCAGATGATCGGCAGAGCCGCCAGGAACGTCAACGGGAAGGCAATCCTTTACGCTGATGTGGTGACACCGGCAATGAAACAGGCAATGGATGAAACAATCGATCGAAGGCAGCGTCAGATTGCCTTTAACGAAGAGCATGGCGTCACCCCCTCTTCATCCATCCGAAAAATCGCCTCCGAGCAATCTCCGGCGTCCGAACCTTCAGTTCACTCGGAAGCGTTCTGTGCCAACCTCTCGGAGCTTTGTAATCGGATCGGCGAGGCAGAGCATCGTCTGCTGTCGGCCGTCGACACCGGCGACGACGCACTGGCGGAAGACATTCGCCTTCGCCTGGACAAGCTATATGGCCAGTTTATCTATCTATGATCACATTAGACGTGGATCGGTATCTGAAGCGTTCTGGCCACCCGCTGAAGTACATTCATTAATGAGCAAAGAGGTATTTTTCCTGGAACGATGGTTCGTCCGACGCAAATACGGGCTTCGGCAGCACAGATCCGTGAGGCTGGGGATCTTGGGTAGATCAGGACGATGAGAATATTCACCATTGGGTTCACCAAGTCATCGGCTCAGCACTTCTTCACGAGGTTGAGAGACTCCGGCGCCAAACGGCTTGTCGATGTTCGCCTCAATAATGTTTCACAGTTATCAGGCTTCGCGAAGCGTGACGACCTGAGATATTTTTCCGAAGCCCTGTGTGGAATGGAATATGAGCATCTGCCGGAACTCGCACCGACGAAGGATATGTTCGAAGATTTCAAGGTAAGAGGGGGAGACTGGAACAGTTATGCCGCAAGATTTCGGGATCTGATATCGCGACGCCAGATCGAGATGATCGACAAGGAGAAAATTGAAGGTGGATGCCTGTTGTGCAGCGAGGACAAGCCGCACCACTGTCATCGACGACTTGTCGCAGAATACTTAGCAACAAAATGGCCTAACGTTGAGATCGTGCATCTCTAGAGCACGAACAAAAGACGGCAGGAGATAGGCCCTCCTCTCTGTTCAACAGGGTGCCAGACCGACAGCCGCCGTCTCAATCACATGCGGGAGGATTTCGCTGTATGAACGAAGCTGCCCTGCGGCATTTGAAATATGTACTCAAGGTCGTCGAACTGGGTAGCATGCGGAAGACCGCGCAGGCCCTGAGCGTTCAGGAGTCTACCGTTAGCAGAAACATTGCCGCCATCGAACAACGCCTCGACCTGCTCCTGTTTGAACGCCACAATAACGGCGTCAGACTGACCGCTGCCGGACGGGACTGGATCGAGGGTGTGCGCGAACATTATCGCGGGCTTGAGGCGGCGCTCAGCCAAGGCAATCAGCAAACAAAACATAACGACCTACTCCGCATCGGCCTCAGCACACCGTTCGGTCGCGAGTTCCTTGTCCGTCTCATTGATCGGTTCGAAAAGCGCTATCCGCGCATTGCCGTCACGTTTCAGGATGGTTCATGCCGCAACCATACAAACGCCATCCGTCGTCGCCATCTGGACATAGCCTTTATGTGCGGCGGCTATGAAACTAGACCCTGCCGGCGTGAAGATATCTGGAGTGAAGGCCTGGTCGCTTTGCTGCCGGCCGATCATCGCCTTGCCGAAAAGGAAGCCTTGACTTGGAGCGATTTTGCTGGGGATCGGCTGCTCGTACCGCAAGGCGCTGACGGTCCGCTGCTCGAGCCTTGGCTTACAGATCGCATCTCCGCCGGAGAACGGGCACCCGTTATCGAACAGTGTCAGGCCTGTCAGGCCACGATCGTTCTGAAAGTGCAGATTGGCAGTGGCTTTACCGTCACCGGGGTAAGCTTTGCCGACGCCATCGATATCACTGGTACGGTATGGCGGCCAATCGTCGGACCGGACAGCATCGGCACGATAAGCGCCGTCTGGCTTGATACCAATCCCAAACGCGCAGCCCTGCATCTGCTCGGCATCGCCAGAAATATGGCGGTCGAACTGGAGCAAAGATCAAGTTGAAGAAAAATGGGTGGCGCACCCGACAGGATTCGAACCTGTGACCTTCGGCTTCGGAGGCCGACACTCTATCCAGCTGAGCTACGGGTGCATCTGTGTTCAGATAGGGTTCGAGACCGAACTGGGTCAATCACGAATCCGACTTCGAATCGACGATACCGGACTAGGCTAAAAAGCTCTGCCGATTGTCGCCGCTCGTTCTCTACAGCCTCCTTCAGTTTGCTTCCGTGATGCTTCCGTGACCACGGAAGCGGTTTTTGCGCTTCCTTCGAGCATCACCAAGATATTGGTTTTGCTCAATTTTCTTACCTAGCACCCACAACCCACTTGACTTAGCCTTGCCTTCGGAGGGCAGCACTCTATCCAGCTGAGCTACGGGTGCAGCGCCCGGGTGTCTTAACCGCTCCTGCGCGCTGCTGCAAGGCTTGTGGTGCCGCTTCAGGCAAAGAGTTCGTGACAGAACTCCAGCGCTTCGACCAGGGCATCCACTTCGGCCAGGGTGTTGTAAAGACCGAAGGAGGCACGACAGGTTGCGCTCACTCCGAAATGATCCAGAAGCGGCATGGCGCAATGGGTCCCTGCCCTGACGGCTATGCCCTTTTTGTCGAGAATCGTCGAAATATCATGCGGATGTGCGGCGCCTTGCAGGGTGAAGCTGAAGATCGCCCCTTTATCCGGCGCCTGCCCCTGGACATTCAGCCAGTTCAGCCCGTTCAGCCTTTCGCGGGCGTAATCGCGCAAAGCGCGCTCATGGGCGGCGATGTTTTCCATGCCAAGGCCGGTCAGGTAATCGAGCGCTACGCCGAGACCGATCTGATTGACGATGCCGGGGGTACCGGCCTCGAACCGCATCGGGGGCTCGGCCCAGGTGACAGAGTCGCGATGCACCTCGCGGATCATGTCGCCGCCGCCCATGAAGGGACGCATCTCCGCCATCCGGGCGTGGGAAATCCAGATCGCGCCGGATCCGGAGGGGCCATAAAGCTTATGGCCGGTGATCGCGTAGAAATCGGCGCCGATTGCCGTCAGATCGACCGGCATATGCACCGAGGCCTGGCTGCCATCAACCATGACCGGCACGCCGCGCACGCGGGCCGCGGCGCAGATCGCAGCCACATCGACCACAGTGCCGGTCACATTCGACATATGGGATATGGCAATCAGCTTTGTCTTCGGCCCGATCGCGTCGATCACCGCCTGGGGGTCAAGGCCACCATTGGCATCGACCTCGACCCATTTCAGCACCACCCCCTGACGTTCGCGCAGGAAATGCCAGGGCACGATATTGGCGTGATGCTCCATCACGGAAAGCACGATCTCGTCGCCGGCCTGCAAACGAGGCGCGGCCCAGGCGTAAGAGACGAGGTTGATCCCCTCGGTCGCGCCCGAGGTGAAGACGATCTCATCTTCCGAGGGCGCGTTCAGAAAGCGGGCGATCTTGCCGCGCACCGCCTCATAGGCCTCGGTCGCGTGGTTCGACAGGTAATGCAGGCCCCGGTGCACATTGGCATATTCCATCGAATAGGCCTGGGTGATCGCGTCGATCACCACCTGCGGCTTTTGCGCCGAGGCACCATTGTCGAGATAGACCAGCGGACGGTCATTGACCTTACGCGCCAGGATCGGGAAATCGGCGCGGATTTTTGCGACATCATAGCTCACGCGGCAGGTACTCCGACGGGATGAAGGGGGCGAGGATCATCGTCAGGACGAAGACGCTGACCAAGAAGGTCAGGACCGTCCCGAAGAACACCTTCACCGGCGAGGCAAAGCCGTGGATTTCGGCGATGAAATTGCTCAGGAGCACCACGAAGATCCCGACGGCGGCGATGCCGATCAGGCTGGACAGCACGGGCAGGATGACAAGCGTCAGGAGCTGCACCAGCTGGATCGCCAGCATCACCGCCTGAAGCCAGGCGATCGCCAGCACGGCATCGGCAAAGGATCCGCGACCGCCGAACCAGCCGCCCACCAGCCAGGCCAGGAAGGCGCAGAGGAGGAGGGTCAGGAATTGCAGCCCGGCCGTCACGAAAGGCGTTGAGAACAGCGCCGTGAACGGGCTGCCTTCGGGCATCGGCAGGATCTGCAGGCTCAGCTGCATCAACAAGGCCGAGGCCACCGCCATCAGAAGGAGCGCCACCATCTCGGTGCCGCCGGGCCGGTTCAGCGCCTGGATCTGGCGCAGGCCCTGACGCGGGTCATGCAGCGACAAAAGCAGGGTGGAAAAGAAAAAGCCGATCACTGCATCGCCTCGCGCAGAAGTTTCACCCAGAGCCAGAGGAACGAGAGCCCGACCAGAATCCCGACCACTGTCACCGAAGGCCCCGGTCCGCTGAACCCGGCCAGAAGGCCCTGGAACAGCATCAGGGGGGCCGCACAAAGCAGCGCCCAGAACAGCGAGACCCGCGCCTCGTAAGCGCCGATCCGCCCCCCGAAGGCGCGGATCACCAGTGCCGAGAGTGCCGCGATCCCGTAAAAGAACAGCGGCACCACGAAGAGAAAGACGAAGAAATTGATCCCCATCAAGGCCTGGATGCCCGGCACCTGATCCAGCGGTGTGCCGGCGGCGGTCGCGGCCTCACGCGCCAGGAAAGCCTCGCGCGAGAGGCGCGGCCATTGCGCCACGAACAGCAAAAGACAGGCCGCGAAGAGCAGGATCAGCGCCCTGTCCTCGCGCGGGCCATCCGCCAGTTTCTCGCGGATGACCGCACCAGGCCGGGCCCAGGTCCGGAAGATATCGGTGGTGATCGACATGGTCTCTGCCTGTTCCCTGCTGGCCGTTAACGCATTGGCGGATTTAGCCCGTAGGGGTCTCAGCCGTCCAGCCCGTGCAGCCAGTCTTCCAGCCTTGCATGGACCTCGGCCGCGATGGCCTCATCCTCGATCTCTTCCAGCGTGCCGGCCAGGAAAGCCAGAACCAGAAGCGCCTGGGCAGTGCGTTTCGGCACCCCCCGTGACTGCAGGTAGAAAAGCGCCGTCTCGTCAATCGCGCCCGAGGTCGAGCCATGGCTGCATTTCACGTCATCGGCGTAGATTTCCAGCTCGGGTTTGGCGAGGAACTGCGCATCCTCATCCAGCAGAAGCGACTGGCTCATCTGATAGCCATCGGTCTTTTGCGCGCCCTGTTTGACGAGGATCTTGCCCTGGAAGACACCGGTCGCGCCGTTTTTCAGCACTTTGCGGAAGACCTGACGGCTTTCGCAGCGCTCGGACGCATGGGTGATGAAGATCGTGTCATCCTGGAGGAAATCCTTGCCATCGCCCAGCACGGTTCCGGCGACATGCGCCACGGAATCGTCGCCGGTGATCTCGAGGATCGCCTCATTGCGGGTCAGACGGCCGCCTGCGGTCAGGGTAAAGCTTTTGAACAGCGCATTATCGGCGATATGGGCGAAGATATGGGTGACGCCGCGCCGATCTGCATCCGGGCCCTGCGTGCGGATATGATGGAAGCGCGCGTTTGACGCCACATCGACCTCAAGCACGGTGTTAAAGCGCGCACCGGGCGTGCCGCTTTCCAGAAGGGTGATTTCCGCGCCCTCTTCCAGCTTAACAACGTGATGAAGGATCACATCGGAAGAGGCTGATTTTTGGGTATAAATAAGGGAAACCGGCTTGGCCGCCTGCCCGGTCACCCGGATCAGCACACCCTCATTTGCATAGGCGGTGTTCAGCGCCGCCAGCGGACGTTCGACCGGGGAAGAGCCACGGGTCTCAAGCTGGCCGTAAAGCCCCTGCGCCCAGTGAATATCCGCCTGACCCGCCAGCGACAGCAGCTCGACCCCGGCAAGCGCCGGATCATCCGAGGCAGCCGCGTCGAACACGCCATCGGTAAAGACCAGCTTCACCGCATCCAGCGCCGCGAAGGACGGCGCGAGATCGGCGGGCGCACCGCTGATTTCCGGCTTCGTCAGTTGGGCCGGATCGCTGTAACGCCAGTATTCGTCGCGCCGGGTCGGCAGGCCCTGAGCCGCCAGCCGGTCAGAGGCCGAAGCGCGGGCCGCAGCCGTCCAGCCCTTTGCGGGGGCGGTGAGCCCCTGCAGCCGCGCCGTCAGCGCGTCCTGTTTGACCTGTGCCAGTGCCATTACTGCACCCCGTCCAGCAGATCGGCATAACCATTATTCTCGACCTCAAGCGCCAGCTCCGGCCCGCCGGTTTTGATGATGCGGCCATTGGACATGATATGGACCACGTCCGGTTTGATATGGTCGAGAAGGCGCTGGTAATGGGTGATCACAAGGAAAGACCGGCCCGCGCTGCGCAATGCGTTGACCCCTTCGGCAACAAGTTTCATCGCATCGACGTCAAGCCCGGAATCGGTCTCGTCCAGGATGCACATCTTCGGCTCCAGCATCGCCATCTGGAGAATTTCATTGCGCTTTTTCTCGCCGCCCGAAAAGCCGACATTGACCGGACGCTTGAGCATATCCGCGTCGATCTTCAGCGTTTTCGCCTTTTCGCGCACGACTTTCAGGAAATCACCCGCCGAAAGCTCCTCTTCGCCGCGCGCCTTGCGCTGTGCGTTCACCGCCGTCCTGAGGAAGGTCATATTGCCGACACCGGGGATCTCGACCGGGTATTGGAACGCGAGGAACAGACCCGCCGCGGCGCGCTCTTCCGGCTCCATCTCAAGGAGTTCTTCATCATCCAGCGTGGCCGAGCCGTCGGTGACCTCATAGCCATCCCGGCCCGCCAGCACATAGGAAAGCGTCGATTTGCCCGAGCCGTTCGGCCCCATGATCGCATGAACTTCGCCAGGCCCGATTTTCAGGTCGACGCCTTTGAGGATGACCTTATCCTCTTCCTCAAGTTTCACATGCAGATTCTTGATCTCAAGCATTTTTCTCTCCTCAGACCGGTTGTAACAGCGCCCGCGTATAAGCGCGCAGCCGGTCCGGCGTCAGTGTCACAGGTTCAAGATCGAAACGCGCCATGCGTCCGATCATCTCGGTTGGCCGCGCGATCTCTTCAGCCTTGTGATAGGCCTCGCGCGGGGCATAGTCGTCAAAAAACAGCGTCACCGGACGGGTGATCCGATAGGCCACGGTCAGGAAACAGGCGAGCCGGAAACGGCCATCGACCAGCACCAGATCCGGGTGAGAAAATCCGGGCAAGTCCCAGATTTTCAATGCATAATCCGGCCAACGGCGAAAGGCGGACTCATCCGCCGGATGGCCCCACTCCTTTGTCGGGCCAATATCGGCATGGTGGATATGGACACCAGCCTGTGCCGGATGTGCCGCGAACCAGTCGCCCATCATCCTGGCCCAGGAGGCATCGGATTCCACCGACCAGACCTCTGCCCCGGCCTCGGCCGCGACAAGCGTCGATCCGCCGGAGCCATATTCCAGCACCACCCGCGCTTCGGCGCAGGCATCCGTCCAGGCCCGGGCAGCAGCCTCGGGCATGGTCAGATCAGGACGCTGAAGCACGGCACCAGACAAGGTTCAGCCCACCGAACCTTCCAGCGAAATCGCCACCAGGCTTTGCGCTTCCATGGCAAATTCCATCGGCAGGGCCTGGAGGACTTCCTTGCAGAAACCGTTCACCACCAAGGCAACCGCCTCTTCCTCATCCATGCCCCTTGAGCGGCAATAGAAGAGCTGATCCTCGTCGACCTTCGACGTGGTCGCCTCATGTTCGCAGCGCGAGGAATTGTTCTTCACCTCGATATAGGGAACCGTATGGGCGCCGCATTGATCGCCGATCAGCAGGCTGTCGCACTGGGTGTAATTCCGCGATCCGGTGGCCTTCGGGTGAACCGAGACCTGGCCGCGATAGGTGTTCTGTGCCTTCCCGGCCGAGATCCCTTTCGACACAATCCGCGACTTCGAATTCTTGCCCAGATGGATCATCTTGGTGCCGGTATCGGCCTGCTGGTAATTATTCGCGATGGCGATCGAGTAGAATTCGCCCTGGCTGTCATCGCCGCGCAGGATGCAGGACGGGTATTTCCAGGTGATCGCCGAGCCGGTTTCCACCTGCGTCCACATCACTTTCGCCCGGTCGCCCCGGCAATCGGCGCGTTTGGTGACGAAGTTGTAGATGCCACCCTTGCCGTCTTCATCGCCCGGGAACCAGTTCTGCACGGTCGAATATTTGACCTCGGCATCGTCGAGGATGACGATTTCCACCACAGCGGCGTGCAACTGGATCGTATCGCGCTTCGGCGCGGTGCAGCCCTCAAGGTAGCTCACATAAGAGCCCTTGTCGGCGATGATCAGCGTGCGCTCGAACTGCCCGGTGTTTTCCGCATTGATGCGGAAATAGGTCGACAATTCCATCGGGCAACGCACGCCTTCGGGGATGTAGACAAACGAACCATCCGAGAAGACCGCCGAATTCAGCGTCGCAAAGAAGTTGTCCGACTGCGGCACGACCGAGCCGAGATACTTCTTCACCAGGTCAGGATATTCCCGGATCGCTTCCGAGATCGAACAGAAGATCACCCCGGCCTTTTTCAGCTCTTCCTTGAAGGTGGTACCGACGGAAACGCTGTCAAACACCGCATCCACCGCAACCTTGCGCTCGCCTTCCGGCGCCTCGACGCCGGCAAGCAAAGCCTGCTCTTTCAGCGGGATCCCCAGCTTCGCATAGGTCGCGAGCAGTTTTGGGTCGACCTCATCCAGCGATTTCGGCTTTTCGGCCATGCTTTTCGGGCGCGCATAGTAATACTGATCCTGATAATCGATCTCAGGATAGGTCAGCATCGCCCAACGCGGCTCCTTCATCTCCAGCCAGCGCCGGTAAGCCTTGAGACGCCAGTCCAGCATCCATTCCGGCTCGCCATTCTTCTCGCTGATCAGGCGGACGATATCCTCGTTCAGACCTTTGGGCGCGTATTCGGTCGGGATCTCGGTTTCCCAGCCGTATTTATATTTTCCGGCCATCGCCTGGACGGTTTCAATCGTCTCGCGGTCGACGCCTTCCCGGATCGCCTCATCGGGGATGCGGATATTATCCTCGGACACATGGGTATTCATTTCGGTCACTCCATCCTCACGCGGCCCATCTTCACGCAGCACGGGCGCGGGCTTTTCCGTAAGCCCTGGTCCACGCCTCCGCGAACCTGAGCACATTCTCTTCATTCACGCCCGGACCGATCGAGATCCGGATCATCTGTCCGGCCTGATCGCCATATCCCATGGCGCCGAGCACTTTCGATCCCCTGACCTTGCCCGAAGAACAGGCCGATCCGGCCGAAACCGCGAAACCCGCAAGGTCCATCGACATCACCTGTGTCTCGCCCTTCCAGCCCGGCGCGATGAGGCAAAGCGTGTTCGGCAACCGTGCCCGGTCTTTCGAGACCGAGATAATGCCCTCAGCGCCGGCAAACAATGCTGATTCCAGAATATCCCTTATGCGGGCGACCTCTTCCCAGGTCCCGTTCGCCAGATCACGCGCCGCAGCCGTCGCCGCAGCCGCCATGCCGGCAATCCCGATCAGATTCTCTGTGCCGGACCGCCGCCCCATCTCTTGGCCGCCGCCTTTCAGCTTTGCCTCCACATCAAGCCCGCGCTTCAGCAAAAGCGCCCCAATGCCCCGCGGCCCGCCGAATTTATGCGCCGACACGAGCCCCATATCGCAGCCAAGCCAGTTGAAGGCGACCGGCAGCTTGCCCATTCCTTGCGTCAGATCCGACACCGCGAGCCCTTCGGGCAGATCCTGCACGATCCCCGTTTCGGGATTGGCAAGCTGCAGGGTGCCCTGCCCCGGATCCGGAACCGAAACCGCGCCATCCCGCCCGACCGGCAAGACATCGTCACACCAGGCCGAAACCGCCGAATGCTCGACACCGGCACAAGCCAGCCCCCGCCCCGCCAATGCCAGGGCCGACGCCTCGGTCGTCCCCGAGGTAAAGACCAGATCCGCCCCATCCGCACCGAAAGCTGCCGAAATCTCCTCGCGCGAGTGCTCCATCAGCGCTTTCGCCGCCCGCCCCTCGCTATGGACCGAAGACGGGTTCCCGACGACATCCATCGCCGAAATCATCGCCGCCCGCGCCTCGGCCCGCAAAGGCGCCGTTGCATTCCAGTCCAGATAAAGCCGCGTGCTCATGGCGCGCCCCTTTCATCTGTCGAAAAATATCCTCGGGGGGAGCCGGACGCGCAGCGACCGGCGCGGGGGGCAGACAGCCCCCCGGCGATCTCAGCCATGGCGCGCAACAGTCTCATTCCTCATCCACCACCCGGAACAGGTTCGGCACTGCCGGACAGGGCGTCATCTCATTGCCGATCACATCCGAAAGCCGTGCCTGGTGCAAAAACACATAGACATTGGCCGAAAGGCTCTGCCAGAGCCGGTTGGTCAGCGACTGTGCCCGCGTGCCCGACGAGCCCCCCGTGGCGCCCGCGCCGGTATGCATCGCATCGACCGTCTCATCGACCGCCTGCAAGACCTCGCTCACCCGGATCGAATCCGGTGATCGCGCCAGCCGGTAGCCGCCACCCGGGCCGCGCACTGCGTCCACCAGTCCGGCCCGGCGCAGCTTGACGAAAAGCTGCTCCAGATAGGGCAGCGAAATGTCCTGGCGTTTCGAGATCTCGGCCAAAGCCACCAGATCCTCAACTTCCGCCGCCTCCCCGCCTGCCTTTGCCAGCGCGAGTTTCGCCTTCGCCTCACTCATTGCGAGATCGGCAAGCGCCACCATCGCATACCGGCCCTTCGTCGACAGCTTCATCCCAGACTCTCCTTAACGAGCGCGCCGCGAGGCCTTTCCCCCGACCCGCAGCCAGACCCGCAATCAGACCCACACTCGAGCCCGGGCAACCACTGCGCAAGCCCGGGCGACCCCTGCAATTCCCGGCAATCCGGCCACATCCCCGGGGGGACCGGCCCAATTCCAGCCAGATCCATTGACGAGCCAGCCCGGGGCCATTACCTCAGGTGCGATCCGGGGGACAAGATTTGCCCCCTTTAGAACAGTTCTAAATTACCCGGGCGTTTCAGTCAAGTTTCGATCCCGGAGAAATCAGGCGAGAGCGTATGCCCGAAGTTATCTTTGCCGGCCCCGATGGACGTCTCGAGGGACGCTACCATGCACAGAAGGAACGCGACGCTCCGATCGCCATCGTTCTGCACCCGCATCCCGCCTATGGCGGCACGATGAACAATAAGGTTACCTATAACCTGCATTACGCCTTCTACAATCTGGGCTTCAATGTGCTGCGGTTCAATTTCCGCGGCGTCGGGCGCAGCCAGGGCGAATATGATCAGGGCATCGGCGAGCTGTCGGATGCAGCCTCGGCGCTCGACTACCTCCAGTCGATGAACCAGAATGCGAAACATTGCTGGGTCGCGGGCTTCTCCTTCGGCGCCTGGATCGGCATGCAGCTCCTGATGCGCCGCCCCGAGATCACCGGCTTCATCTCGGTGGCACCGCCCGCGAATCTTTACGATTTCAGCTTCCTCGCCCCCTGCCCTTCATCAGGCCTCGTGATCAACGGCACCGCCGATAAGGTGGCCCCGCCGAAAGACACCCGCACCCTCGTCGGCAAGCTCCACGAGCAAAAGGGCATCACGATCACCCATACCGAGGTTGAAGGCGCCGATCACTTCTTCAAGGATGAAGACGCCCATATGAAGCCAATGATCGAGACGGTTTCGGATTACGTCAGGCGCCGCATGACCGAAAGCACCCGCTGATGTCCTTCATCCAGGAGCTTGCCGACCAGCTTGCGAAAGACGTGCTCGCCTCGCAGGATGAACTGCAGGATGACCGTTTTTACGAACAGGTCGGCCGGGTCCTGGGGGCGGCTTCGCCAACGCTGCAAGAGGCCTATATGACCTCGATCCGCATCCGTCTCGCCGAGGCGCGCGGCCGCGACTTCCTCCTGCGCGCGCTCCGGGCCAAACGCGACGGCGCTGACGCCCCGGATGCACCGCGCGATGTCAGCCTTGGCAGCGGCCACTGACCCCCAAAGCGGAACGCTCCGGCCATGACGATCACCCATCAGGACGAGCTTGAAAGCCTGCGCCATATCGGCCGCATCGTCGCCAATACCATGCTTGCCATGGCCAAAGCGATGGAGCCGGGCATGACCACGCTTGAGCTCGACGAGATCGGCGCCCGGCTTCTTGACCGCGAAGGCGCGGTCTCGGCACCGCGCAGCGCTTACGATTTCCCCGGCGCCACCTGCATCAGCGTCAATGAGGAAATCGCCCATGGCATCCCCGGCCCCCGCGTGCTCGCCGCCGGAGACCTCGTCAATATCGATGTCTCGGCCTCGAAAGACGGGTTCTTCGCCGATACCGGGGCAAGCTGGCAGCTGCAGCCCGAACGCGAGGCGCTGAGCCGGCTCTGCCGCGACGGGCGCCGCGCGATGGAGACCGGCATCAACGAGGTCCGCGCCGGCAAACCCCTCGCAGACATCGGCAATGCCATTGGCAAATTCGCACAGAAACGCGGCTATACGCTGATCCGCAATCTCGCAAGCCACGGCATCGGCCGCAGCCTGCATGAAGAACCGACCGAAATTGCCACCTGGCCGACCCGCGGCGACCGCCGCCGCATCGAAAAGGGCCTCGTCCTGACGGTCGAGCCGTTCCTCTCGACCGGCGGCCTCTGGGCCGATGCCGGCGAGGATGGCTGGACGCTCTACAGCGCGCCGATGGCGCCGGTGGTGCAATATGAACATACCGTGGTGGCAACCGGGTCACGGCCAATCATCCTCACCCTGCCCGGCTGAGCTCCCCGCCCGGTCTGACCTGCGTGCGGCTGCCCGGCGCCGCCTTCCCCCCTTGCCAGACTCCGGCCTTTCGCGCGATGACTGCGGCATGGATACCCCGCTCAGCCCCCCCGCCGCGCCTGCACCGCCCGCCGCCCATCCCCGTCTCGACGCCCAGTTCGCCTTTCTGAACGAGGCCGACCGGCTGAAATCGGTGCTGCGTGCCACCACGCTGTGCGACGGATCGAGGCGCGAGAATTCAGGCGAGCATTCCTGGCATCTGGCGCTTTACGCCATGGTTCTGGCGGATCAGGCGCCCGAAGGCGTGCAGATCGACCGCGTCATCCGCATGTTGCTCCTGCATGATCTGGTCGAGATCGACACCGGCGATGTGCCGATCCATTCCGCGAACGGCGCCGCCCATGCCAGCGAGCACACCGTCCTTGCCGAACAGCGCGCGGCCGAGCGCATCTTCGGCCTCCTGCCGCCTGACCAGGCATTGGCCTTCCGCGCGCTCTGGGATGAATTCGAGGCGGCTGAGACCCCGGATGCCGTCTTCGCCAAATCCCTCGACCGGGTGCAGCCGGTCCTTGCCAATCTGCAATCCGGCGGCGGCACCTGGACCACCTATAACGTCACCTGGGACCAGCTTGTCGCCCGGGTCGGCCAGAAAATCGCGCGCGGTGCGCCCCAGATCTGGGCCTGGGTCAGCCTCAGGGCCCGCGCCTGGTTCGCGCCCTGACCAGGATCCTTCTTTCTGCCCCCTTCCTCTTGACGAAAATACTCTCGCCGGAGGCATCCCCGGCCAGCCACAAAGCCGCCCGTTTTACCGGCAGGCGAAGATGAATTTTTTGTATACCATTGCATACCACCTTCCGCGCCACCCGGATTTCCGCTAAATACGGCCCCAGGCGCAACCCAATCCAGAAAGGGCGTATGATGACCAGGATCAAGGTGGCCAACCCGGTGGTGGAGCTTGACGGCGATGAGATGACCCGGATCATCTGGGATTTCATCAAGCAAAAGCTGATCCTCCCCTATCTCGATATCGACCTGAAATATTACGATCTGGGCATCGAAGAACGCGACCGCACCGCAGACCAGGTGACCGTTGACGCCGCCCATGCCATTCAGAAATACGGCGTCGGCGTCAAATGCGCGACGATCACCCCCGATGAGGCGCGGGTCGAGGAGTTTGGCCTGAAGCAGATGTGGAAAAGCCCTAACGGCACCATCCGCAACATCCTTGGTGGCGTGATCTTCCGCGAGCCGATCATCTGCAAAAACGTGCCGCGTCTCGTGCCGGGCTGGACGAAACCCATCGTGGTCGGCCGCCATGCCTTTGGCGATCAGTATAAGGCGACCGATTTCCGCTTCCCCGGTCCCGGCAGGATCACGATGAAATTCGTGGGCGAGGACGGCACCACCCAGGAATATGACGTCTTTGACGCCCCCGCCGCAGGCGTCGCGATGGGGATGTACAACCTCGACCAGTCGATCATCGACTTCGCGCGGTCCTCGTTCAATTACGGGCTGATCAAGGGCTGGCCGGTCTATCTCTCGACCAAGAACACCATCCTCAAAGCCTATGACGGTCGCTTCAAGGATCTCTTTGCCCAGGTCTATGCCGAAGAATTTGAAGAGAAGTTCAAAGCAAAAGGCATCCATTACGAGCACCGCCTCATCGACGATATGGTGGCTTCGGCGCTGAAATGGTCGGGCGGCTATATCTGGGCCTGCAAGAATTATGATGGCGATGTGCAATCCGACACTGTGGCGCAGGGTTTCGGCTCGCTCGGTCTGATGACCTCGATCCTGCTCACGCCCGATGGCCAGACCGTCGAGGCCGAGGCCGCTCATGGCACCGTCACCCGCCACTTCCGCCAGCACCAGGCCGGCAAGCAGACCTCGACCAATTCCATCGCGTCGATCTTCGCCTGGACCGGCGGGCTGAAGCATCGCGCGAAGCTCGACGACAATCCGCAGCTGACGCGGTTTGCCGAAACGCTGGAACAGGTCTGCGTCCACACCGTCGAGGACGGGTTCATGACCAAGGATCTGGCGCTGCTGGTAGGGCCGGATCAGAAATGGCTGACAACGATGGGCTATCTGGAAAAGGTTGATGAGTATCTGAACAGGGCGCTTGCCGGCTGAGTTACCGGCTCACATCGGGGGATGCCTGTGAGGCGGGGCGGCATCAGCGGATGCCGCCCTTTTTTTCCTGTATGCGTGCAGGGATCTGGCCTGCCTTATGGCACCGCTGTCTTTCGGGCGGTTGCTGAGATGCGCGTCATTTGAGGCATTATTCGGGTCAGGAGCCCGCCTGTCCCACCGGATGCTAACCGCGGCTTAAGGCTGATGTCGCAGATTGGGTGTGGCTGAAGCTGACCAGGACGGAGGGTCGGGATGAGAACTATCACGGTTCAGGTCTGGACCCTCGACCCCGCCTTCAGCGTGCAGTCACCCGGCATGGTGATCCGGCCCGATGACTGGAGCGCGTCACCTCAGGACGATTTCGTGGATATGCAGGGACAAGGGATCGATCTCTCCCCATGGTTGCTCAGCGCAGAGCTGACTGATGGCGATGAAAGTCAGGTTATCAGCTCTGATGAGAGCGACGCTTTTACTGTGGCAGGAACCACTTATCGGATCTACGCCGTTTATAACGGTGACAGCGCGGTGATTGCCGGTGCCACACAAAAGCTGGTGACGTTCTACGGCCAGAGCAGCGAAGGCGAGTCGCTGGCGATCGCCCTTCCGGTCGATGTGGATGGCAAGGTCTCTGCGGCCTATCCCGGCATGCTGACAGCAACCAGCTGGTTGTGGGAGCCAAATGAATTCGCCCTGCCGTTCTCTTCGATTCCCTGCTTTGTTTCCGGCACCCTGATCCGCACGCCCGAAGGTGACCTCCCGATCGATGACCTGCGGGCCGGAAGCCTGGTCATGACCCGTGATCACGGACCCCAGACAGTGCGCTGGATCGGCACCGTCACCCTGACCGATGCAGATCTGCGCCGCGCCCCTGCTCTGCGCCCGGTGGTCATCGCCCCCGGGGCACTCGGGCCGGGCGTGCCACTGGCGGAGCTTCGGCTTTCCCCGCAGCATCGCGTGTTATTGCGCTCGAAAATTGCCGCGCGGATGTTTGGCGCAGAGGAGATGCTGATCGCTGCAACCCGCCTGATCGGACATGACGGGATTTCGGTGGCCGCCGGGACCGGTCCGGTCACCTATCTGCATCTAATGTTCGATCAGCATGAGATTTTGTTCTCAAACGGCGCGGAAGCCGAAAGCCTCTATCTCGGGACGGAAGTGACACGGGCCTTGCCCGTCGCCGCCCTGCAGGAAATCCTGGCATTGTTTCCCGGCCTCCGCCCCGGCGCGCCCAGGCCGGCCCGCCCCTTCCTGACCGGCCACAAGGCGCGGATGCTGGTGCAGCGCCACCGCCTGAACCGCAAACCCCTGGTCGATGCAGCGCGCAGGCCGGTACAGATACCGCCAGAAGCGCACCACACCCTGACACCAGCAAAGCAGCTTCAGGGCCGCCCGGATTGCCTTTTTATCGTACCCGACAGATAGTGATCTGCCCCTCAACGGCAGCTCTGCACGAAACCGCATTTCCAAACCCGGATTTCTCCTGTATTTGCGGCACCGCAGCAAACAGGTAGAGCTTAATGGACCTTCGCAACATCGCGATCATCGCCCACGTTGACCACGGCAAGACCACCCTGGTCGACGAACTTCTGAAACAGTCGGGCACCTACCGCGAAGGCCAGGCCACGACCGAGCGCGTGATGGACAGCAATGACATCGAACGCGAGCGCGGCATCACCATTCTCGCCAAGGCCACTTCGGTCGAGTGGAACGGGTTGCGCATCAATATCGTCGACACCCCCGGCCACGCTGATTTCGGCGGCGAGGTGGAGCGGATCCTGAACATGGTCGATGGTGTGGTCCTGCTGGTTGACGCCGCAGAAGGCCCGATGCCGCAGACCAAATTCGTGACCTCGAAAGCCCTTGCGCTCGGCCTGCGCCCGATCGTTGTGCTCAACAAGGTCGACAAGCCCGATGCCGAACCCGAGCGCGCGCTCAATGAGGTGTTCGATCTGTTCGCCAACCTTGGCGCATCGGATGAACAGCTTGATTTTCCACATCTTTATGCTTCGGGACGCTCTGGCTGGGCCGATGATTCGCTCGATGGTCCGCGCAAGGATCTGACCGCGCTTTTCGAGCTGGTGGTGAAACATGTCCCCGCGCCGAAGCAGATCGCCAAGGTCAACGAGCCCTTCTCGATGCTCGCGACCACGCTTTCGGCTGACCCCTTCCTTGGCCGTCTGCTGACCGGCCGCGTGGAATCGGGCACCATCCAGGCCGGCGCTTCGCTCAAGGCGCTGACCCGCGACGGTGAGCGGATCGAACAGTTCCGCGTTACCAAGATCCTCGCCTTCCGCGGCATCGCCCAGACCCCGATTGACGAGGCCGTCGCAGGCGATATCGTCACGCTTGCCGGCATGACCAAACCGACCGTGGCCGACACGCTCTGCGCGCTGGAAATCGACACCGCGCTGCCCGCGCAGCCGATTGATCCGCCGACCATCACCGTGACCTTCGGCATCAACGACTCACCCCTTGCGGGCAAAGACGGCACCAAGGTGCAAAGCCGCGTGATCCGCGACCGTCTGATGAAAGAAGCCGAACAGAATGTCGCGATCAAGATCGCCGACACTGCAGGCGGCGACGCTTTCGAGGTCTCGGGCCGGGGCGAATTGCAGATGGGCGTTCTGATCGAGAACATGCGCCGCGAAGGCTTTGAGCTCTCGATCTCGCGCCCGCGCGTGATTTTCAAGGAAGAGAACGGCGTCCGGATGGAGCCGATCGAGGAAGTCATCGTCGATGTCGATGATGAATATTCCGGCGTCGTGATTGAAAAGCTGACCGGTGAGCGCAAGGGCGATCTGGTCGAGATGAAGCCGGCAGGCGTCGGCAAGACCCGGATCATCGCGCATGTGCCGTCGCGCGGGCTGATCGGCTATCAGGGCCAGTTCCTGACCGATACGCGCGGCTCGGGCGTGCTGAACCGCATTTTCCACGGCTGGGTGCCGCATAAGGGCCCGATCCAGGGCCGTCGCCAGGGCGTGCTGATCTCGATGGAGAACGGCGTCTCGGTGTCTTACGCGCTGTGGAAGCTGGAAGATCGTGGCCATTTCTTCATTGGCGCGCAGGAAGCGGTTTATCAGGGCATGATCCTTGGCGAACACAACCGCGACAATGATCTCGAAATCAACCCGATCCGCGGCAAACAGCTCACCAACGTCCGCGCCTCGGGCACGGATGAGGCCGTGCGCCTGACGACGCCGGTGCGGATGAGCCTCGAAGAAAGCATCGCCTATATCCAGGACGATGAGCTGGTCGAAGTGACGCCGAAGATCATCCGGATCCGCAAGCGCTATCTCGACCCGCATGAACGCAAACGCATGAGCCGCGAAAACTGATCGCAGGGCTGATGCCAGATATTACCCGGCCGGCAGAGGACCCCTCCTCCGCCGGCCGTTCTCATTCTGCCGCCGGCCCATCGCGGCAGATGCACTTGGGCCCCAAACGAGGCTCTGAAGAGCTCATGTCATCATCCTGGCTGGCCCGCCCCTGAACGGACCGGTCTACGTTCCTTCCATTGCGCCGTGTTGAACCAGTTGCGCCACCGGGATTGGATGCGGCGCAGCCAGGAGCGCTCGGCCTCTGACTGAGGAGCCGAGCCGAGCCGACGGGGGCTGCCACGAAGCGCGACGGCGCCTGCTTCAACCTGCCCATGGCCCCCCGCAGAAAGGAAAACGCCCAAGAGCGATTGCTCCGGGCCTATTCAGGTGTGTCAGACAGGCGCGAGACCTATCCCCGCCGCCCACCTGCTCGGACATCTGTCTGCTATGGCAGAGAGTGACACCGGCATAAGGCCATGGGCACAGACCATAGGCGGATGCGCTTCGCCCCTGTAAACCGGGCTTCAAGGGCAGCAGGTCATGATCCGACGCCGCTACCGGGGTTTAGCGCACGAACAACCCGAACCGGACAATGGCGCCTCTATCAGCTTGCAGTTCGACAACCTCAGCGCAGAAGCCCGCCAAGGGGCCCGACCTGAAGAGAACGCCATCGCGCGACCTCAGCCTCGTATCAGCAAAGCGCCGGGCACGAGGTGCTGCCTTTGCATCGCGCTGCCGCTGATCACGCTTTCACATCGAGTGGATTGAGGCCAGGCGCTGCCGATCCTTAGCAGCCTGCAAGCGAATGAAGGTAAGATCATGCCCCATGACCGGGCGCGAGTAATTGCGCAGGTGGCCGTCCTCGCCGACCGGGGCCCAGGTGACGAACTCCTCGACGTTCTCCATCAGGATCACTTCGGGCTTCACCTTTTCCGCCCATTTCAACACGATCCATGCGAGATCCCGGATATTGCGGTCGCGCGGCGCGCCACACTTGGCCTTTTAGAAATGTTTTCAGTCCGGGCTGGCCCAGAGCATCCGGACCTTGCAGCCCCGGGCGTCCTCGCTCGGCTCTACATCCCAGATGTTGCTATCCAGATGTAGAGCCTCGGGATGGTTCGCTGCATGCAGCGCGCGGGCTTTGGCGCTGTGATTGATCGCGACATCAGGCGAGCGGCCGAGCTCGATCCCAGTCGATCCCCGCCGCCGCTGGCGAGGCTGTCGATGATCCTAGGGAGGGGATCGGGACAACTCATGCCCGCCCCGTTCTAGTGCTGTTGTGGGAAGGAGCCTTGTACCAGGCCAACCGCTCAGGCGGCCTTCTTGTCGCCTTCTCCGTCCGCTGCCGGGGTTTGCTTCTGGCTCAAAAGACCGGCGGCAACGAATAGTGCTGAGGCAATCTGTTGTGCCGTATCTGCGGTCATGGTGATCGCGGTGTGTTCCATCCGGGCTGTTGCAGCCGAGAACTCCAGTGAGCTGGCAAGATCCAGCAAGTTCTTCGCGGGCATTCGTAAACTCCGTACCTGAATAAGGTGACAGATATAGGCCTCCGTCCGTGGCGCCGTGAATGGGCCGGTCTGCATAGCTGGTGTGCGAGAAAGAGCGATCACACATTGGCGATTTCCAGCTACACATCGGCATGGCAGGGGGCGCCCGGCTTGCACCAGCAGGCGAATCTGTGGCCGCGCAGCGCGGGCAGGCGGCCCAGAACGGCGGCGCGCAACTCATAGAGCGCGTCGATGCAGTGGTCACATCAGTGCCGCTCAGCCCGGCAGGCAAGAACGGGGTGCCGGTGCGGAGCCGGTCAGCGTGAAGCGCAACTACGCGTTCTGGCGTCAGGATCTCGCTCATGGGGAACAGTGGCTACCAATCCATGCGACGATGCACCGATCCGCTCCGGATGCACAGGCCGCCGTCTTCTCCCGGGACCCATGGATTGCCGATCGTGGTGGAGCGGTCGCAGCACACTGTGTTTGCCGGCAGGCACGAGCCTTTGATGGGCGACAGCTGGATGTGGGAGGGTGGTGCATGATCACGCATCATTCGATCCCTGCGGTGATCCGGTGGTGTGGGCGCTCAACCATGGATGTGATGACCTGGCGGGCGTCCGCCTCAGGAATGCCGAGGTCAGCAGCCAGCCTCACCAGCTTGATGACCTCGCCAGAAAAAAGAAGCTGCCCGGCGATGTCAGCAGGCTTGCGGCAACGGCGTTGCGGAAACGGGTCTCGGGCGGGATCGAAATGGCTGCTCCGGGAAAAGGCTCCCGGCCTTTGATCTGGCCGGGCGAGGTCAAACAGGGAGGTTGGGGCGGATCACCCGCCGCCCCGGTCGGGGTAAAAAGACCGATGGTCAGCTGGCAGGACGCCACCGGGGCAAGTTGGCGCGGGGGAGGCATGCCGATCGCGCCTGTGAAACTGGTCAGCTCACCCCGAGCGCGGTCAGATAGACCTCAAGGATGGCCTCGGCCTCCTGGCGCTCATCGGGATCCTGTTTGCGCGGCGAAGCAATCTTGTGCAGCGCCTTGATGTCGAACCCGCGCCCCTCGGCCTGGGCCTCTTTCAGCTGCTCGCTGATGTCCTTCTTTTCGCTCTCGAATTGCTCGATGCACCCGATCAGGCCGCAAAGTTCGTCACCGGTGACAGCGAAGAGAACCGGACATGGAATTCGCTGGTCAGACCTTTGACCTCTGGATCACGCGTCCGAAAAGGCGGGGTACAAAGTCAAATGGAACGAGCTGCGTGCCTGCGATTACGGCGCGCCGACGATCCGCAAGCTGTGGTCCCTTTTCGCCCGCCGGGATGGCCAGCCGATCATCGGGCCGAATCCGACCCATGGTGACCCAAAGGGCCCGGCGGTCAGGACGGGCAAGCTGCTGCCCAGGCAAACCGCTGCCGAATGCATCGACTGGGCAGATCCCCGCCCCTTGATCTCCGACAGCCCAACCGAGATCCTCGAAAAGCACAGTCTGAAATCACAGCGCCCACTGAAACCCAAGACGTTGCGCTGCGTGCCACGCGGCAGAGCCCTTTATGTGCTGGAGGCCGAGCGGCCCTCCATCTTCAATCTGACCCATGGCACGCGCGAAGTGGATCTGGCCGACTCCTTCCGCACAATCGCCAGGGCGCACCGCGGCGAAAAGGCCCTTGTCGTGGCGAGCATCACCTGCGTCAACAGCGGCGCGACTGGCAGCGATATGCGCGAGCCGCTTCCCACCGTCACAGCCAACAGCTGGATCAAAAAGCCCGGGGGCGCGGCACCTCTGGGCATGATCGCGCCATGCCTCGCCAGCATTGACCACGGCTTTAGCGGCGGCCGGCGGGAATACTCGCTGGAGGAATGCTTTGGCACGGCCACGGTTGGCAGCATGCAGCATGCGCTGGTGGCTCCGCACCTTCTGAGCCTGAAGGGATCGGGCCGTCGCATGCGCCCGATCGACCTGCCGCACCCGACTGAGCTCGCCGAAGGCAATCACAGCGCCCTTATCGCACCGCATGTCATGACCATGCACAACAGCGGCAAATCCTTCCAAGGCGCTGATCAGCCGACACACCATCGCCGCCGTCGGCGCCGGTCTGTCGATGATCGCAGCCAGCATGATCCGGACCGGATATGGGGTGCGCCAGGGTCAGGAGCCCCGCGCGCTCGACATCGGGAAGCCTCTCGGCACCGTCGGCACGGACGGGATGAAGTATAGGCCAATCGCGAGCTTCATCGCCCAGCAGAACAACGACAGCCGGGGGCTCGGCGGCGTGCTCTCCGGGCGCTGAGCCGAAGATCCGATTTCCACTATCTGCGCCAGCGGCAGCCACCAGAACCTCGCCACCGCATGGTTAGCCAAATACTATTGCACGGGTGATGGCGCCCGGATGGATGAGGCGGTGCATACGATCACGGTCAAAGACCGACTCGCGCATGTGCAGGCCGATCTCACTGCCCCGCCGTTCTGCCCGGAGCATGAGCCGAAGGCCCGCAAGTTCGCCGATCTGCTGCGTGAACACGACCTATGGGATGATCGGGAATTCGTAACACTCTCGATCGACGGCGCCGAAGTCGTGATCGTCGATGTCGGCATGAGGATGCTGTCCCCGCGCGAGCTGTTCCGCGCTCAGGGCTTCCCCGATGTCTCAGGGCTTCCCCGATGATTACGTGTTCGAGGGTGTCTGGGGCAGGCTGGAGACCGAAGCTCCTGCCTTCCGCCCGTGCCGGAAGGATGTGCAGGTCAGCTGCTGCGGCAACATCGTTTGCCCGACGCTGGCCGAGGCGTTGGTCAGGGCGAATTGCGCCCATCCGATGGTGAAGGAGGAGGCGGCATGAGCGTTGCGACCCAATTTGTTATGATGGAAGCTGACCGCCTCGAGCGAATGGAGCGCAAGCTGGACGCCCTGGCAGAAGCGCTCAGATCCTCTACAATAATACCCACCCCCGAATGGCGCCGGATACGGCTTCTTGAACCCACCGAAGGTTTGCGAGTCGGCGATTTCATCCCGATGTTGAACAGTGTGCTCTTGGCGGCTTGCCCAGTCCTGTGCCTCGCGCTTCGTCGCAAAAACAGCGCTCTTCCGAACGCCTTGGCGCAACATTTCCGCCCGCCATTTATCTCGGTATTTTCGGATCGAAGCCATGATTACGCACAGTGCGTGATTTGTGCGTGACTGGATGCATGATTTTGCCAATCTCAGGCAATCAAAAGATTGCAAGGTGGCCGCATAACTCTGAAATTAAAGAAAAAGGCACCCTGAGGCGCTTGGTTAAAATGATGTCTGGTGCGGACGACGGGTCTCGAACCCGTAATTCCTTTCGGAAGGCAGATTTTCATCCCACTTCGGCTTTCGCCGCCGCCGGTTTCCCGGCGTTCGTGGGCTGGACTGTCCCTTTGCCATGGCCGCCGGGTCACCCGCAAAGGGCTTTCCGAAGGCTACAGGCACCACCCGTCCAGTCTCTACACCTTCCCCGGCATAGTCGCGCCGGGGCTTGGCTCGGGATTGGCGTAGGACCCTGCCTCACGGCCTGCCCCCTTAGCTTTCCCCGAATTTGAGCGGTTCTGCACCGCAGGTTTCCCCACGGGCACTCCAATTGTCAAAGTCTGCTGCGTATACCAGTTTCGCCACGTCCGCCCGGGCCCAAACGGAGCCGGTCGCGCCTCAATACACGGGTGGACGCGATTCGACAGCCCCGCTGTTATCGCATCCGGCACTGCATTCCCGCCCGCAAAATCTCCGCGCCGCAGATTGACAGCGCGCTCCGCCATACCTTTATCTGCCTGAGATAAGGACGCGAGACCCAACAGGAAGCACAGCACTATGGCCGATTTCACCATCAGGAAAGAGCTCTCCGGCCGGGGCGGTCGATTTGTCATCTACAAGGATGGCGATGTGGCGGAGTTGACCTTTACCCGCCGCGCGCCCGACCTCATATCTGCCGATCATACCGGTGTGCCGGATGCCTTTCGCGGCACTGGCGCCGGCAAGGCCCTGGTCGAGGCGCTGATCGCCGATGCGAAGGCGAATAATTACCGGATCATGCCACTTTGCAGTTTTGTTGACGCACAGCGCCGCCGGCATCCGGAATGGGC
This sequence comes from Pseudogemmobacter sp. TB195, assembly GCF_058313095.1. Classification (NCBI taxonomy): domain Bacteria; kingdom Pseudomonadati; phylum Pseudomonadota; class Alphaproteobacteria; order Rhodobacterales; family Paracoccaceae; genus Pseudogemmobacter; species Pseudogemmobacter sp. TB195. The sequence goes on along the minus strand of NZ_JBZEGG010000003.1, from coordinate 110,493 downwards.
CGATCTCTTCGTCGTCTGAGCCTCAGCTCCCGTCCCTCAGCCCCCCGTCGCCGACAAAACGCGGAAAACGCAAGGATCGGTGACCAGTTCCGGCGGGGTCTGGCAGAGGCCCTGCGCCACCTGCCACGCCGCGAGAACCTTGGGCACATAGTCGCGGGTCTCTGCATAGGGCGGCACGCCGCCATTCTTGCGCACCGCCCCCTCGCCCGCATTATAGGCCGCCAGCGCCATCAGCGGATCATTGTTGAATTCATCGAGCAGCCAGTCGAGATAGGCGACACCGCCCTTGATGTTCTGCGCCGGATCGGTGGAATCGGTGACACCAAAGCGCGTGGCGGTCGCGGGGATCAGCTGCATCAGCCCCACCGCCCCCGCAGAAGAGACCGCATCCTTGCGCCCGGCGCTTTCGATCCCCATCACCGCCAGCACCAGCGCGGGTGAGACATCGGTTCCGACCGTCGCGATCAGGATGTCGCGGCCATAGGTTTCGGCAATGGTCTGCATCGACTGCATCCGGGGCGCCTTCACCGAGACCCCCCCCGGTCCTTTGGTCAGGGCCGCCATCGCGTCCGGGAAACGCCCGGCAGAGCTGTTGATATCCGTCGGGATCACATCCCAGTACCAGGCGTAATTTGATTTCGGGCCGGGCCCGGGCGTGACATCGCCGTCTTTGCCCTGCTCAACCGGGGCCAGCGGGCGCTCTTCATGTTGCAAAGCCGGGTCTTTCCAGGCGGTCGCTGCCAGGCGGCGCGCCTGTTCCACCGGGTCGATCTGCACCGTGATCCGCTTGCCGGGCAATGAGTCGCCGACCTTTACCCGCCGGAAGGTGAAATCTTCCTGCTCGGCGCGCCCGGTGCCGGGAATCGCCATCAAAACCAGAATCACCGCCAGGGTGCCTGAGACGAGACGCGTCATTTCGGATGCCTGCTCTTCTTATTTTTCGGAAGAATCGCAGAGATCGCGGTTCTGGCAAAGCGGAAAAGCAGGTGAAAAAAGGCAGATCCGCCCCAATTGATCGAAATGCAACGCAGTTTCCCGGCGGAAATTGATCCAGTTCGACGGAACCAGAAGTTTAAAGATCCCAAAAAACATCACGTTAATGCATATTAACCAGGTCTTTGAGGTTGCTGCGAAAATGCCCTCTCCTCATCCAAAAGCTGCCACGATCCGGGGGCTATATGCACTCATCCCGAACGGAAGAGACGGGCCGGAACAGAGGCCGACCGACAGACACCGTGGCGGAGATGAACAGAAAAGCTGAGCACCTTTTGAAAGGGACAGACCAATGAACGCTATGAATTTTATCAAAGACGAAGACGGCGCAGTCACCGTTGACTGGGTTGTGCTGACCGCTGCTATCGTCGGTCTCGGCCTGCTCGTGATGAGCGCCATCCGTCCGGCGATCTCGGGTCTCGGCGGGCAAATTGCCACCGAAGTTACTGCGACCGGCACTTGGCTGGGCACCCAGGGCGCTGGTCTCCGCGGTGGTGCCAGCGGTGGCGGCAGCGGTGGCACCACCACTCCCTGATCTGACCCGGTTGGTGTGATCATCTGACCTGGGAAATCCGGCCGCGTCCCCAACCGGGGCGCGGTCGAACTACGTTAGCCGCCAGAGCTACGAGGATTCAGACAGATCCCGGCGGGGCCCGGCGCAAAACGCGAAATCCCCAGTTCATCCGGCAAGATACAAGTCGGCTCCTCTCTGGCCGCAAAGTGTGAGTGAAGCGCTCGGTTCCGGATCAAGCGAGACCTTTAACTGCCGCAGTGGACGGAGGTCGCGCCGCGACCGGAGTTGGCAGACGCTTTCTGCGGCCCGGCTTGCGCAACCCCATGCCCTGCCTTCGAGCAGCCCCGCCGTTACCCCAGTTTCATGGCCCGCTGCACGCCACATACGGACCACGCTTCCCCCAAGTCTTTCCCACATTTTGCCGCATTCGGGATCCATAATTCTCAGTCAACGCGGCCTGGGATCAGGCTCGTCAGCCAACCCAAGGAGACGTATCTTGCGCAGGGCAGTTTCTTGCTTCGTCACAGATGAAAACGGCGCAATAACCGTAGACTGGGTTGTTCTGACAGCTGCAGTCGTCGGCTTGAATATGGTCATTCTTTTCGCGCCCGCGCGCGAAGGCCTGGTCAATCTGATGGTCACCATCGGGGAGACGATGGGCATCGTCGGCGATGTCATGCAGGAATCGAGTAATCTCGGCAACGGGTGAAAGCCGATTTCTCGGGACCCATAGCGATATTGGCCCCTGGCCGGCCCCCTGCCCGTCACGTATATTATGAGAGGTAGTTATGAGAGCGATCTTTGGTCTCGTCCTGATTGTCGGGGTCGCCCTCGCGGGCTTCGCCGTCTACATGGCGCAAGGCTATATCCAGAATAACGAGATCAGGATGAATGCGGCCCTGGAGCGCGAGCGCCAGACCGGTAAGCTGGTTCAGGTCTTCGCGCTGAAAAATCCGGTGAAATATGGCGACGGCATCCTGAAAGACAATGTCCAGCTGGTCTGGGTGCAGGAACAGCTCATGCCGCCGGCGGCCTATACAGATGGCGATGTCCTCTTCCCACCTGCCGCGACCAGGCCGCGTTTCGCAATGCGCTCGATGGAAACCAACGAGATTCTACTGAGCAGTCGCCTGACAGAACCTGGTCAGGTCGCTGGTCTCGCGGGCAAGCTTGCTCCCGGCATGAGCGCCTTCCAGGTGAGCGTAAGCACCGCCTCCGGTGTGGCCGGCTTTGTGATGCCCGATGATATGATTGATATCTACTGGACCGGCGCCGGCGGCTCGGGCGAAATCACCCAGCTGATCGAAAGCGCCATGCGCGTGATCGCGGTGGATTTCGCCACCGACCAGTCCGAGGCCCGCTCGGGCACGGCGAGCACAATCACTGTCGCCGCGTCACGTGAACAGGTCGCCCGTCTGGCACAGGCACAGGCCTCAGGACGGATGAGCATGTCTGTGGTCAGCGGCCCAGCCGATCCCGATGCCGCCAGGGTCGAAATCGACCGCGATCAGCTTCTGGGCATCGAGGCTCAGCAGGTCGTCGAAACCGCGCAACCTTGCTACCGCACCACCCGCAAGGGAACGGAAGTTGTCAGGGAAGAGATCCCCTGCGCGACCAACTGACCTGAAAACTCGACCAGGGCCGCGCGAATGCGCGGCCTCAGCCATACCGCATCTGGGGGATACCTTACTGCTGTGTACCTGGAACTGCCCGTCTGTTGCAGGTTACCCACATAAGAAAAACGCTCCAAGAGTTTGATTATTGCAAAAAAATCCATCTTCCGGCACTTTAGGACGATGTAAGGGCGCAAAGACCCACATAACGAGGCGTGGTCGAAAGGGCAGATCACATGAGCATTAAGACCAAAGTTGCGGCCGGTATTTTCGGCCTGGCAGTCGCGGTGTCGGTCGTTCCGGTTTCCGCTGAAGTGTTGCGTGTGATGTCCGGTCAGGCATCAGGCGCGTTGAATGTGCCGATGAACCGCGCGGTCGTTGTCGAAAGTGATGTTCCCTTTGCGGAGCTCTCGATTGCCAATCCGGGAATTGCCGATATCTCGACGATTTCCGACCGTACAATTTATGTTCTTGGCAAAGCACCCGGGCGCACCACGCTCACCCTGTTGTCGGCTGAGGGCAAGCTCATCTCGAATGTGGATGTGCATGTCACCCCCGATATCGCCGAGTTCAAAGAGCGCCTGGCGCAGATCCTGCCAAACGAGAAAATCGAGGTGCGGACCGCCAATGACGGGATCGTTCTCTCGGGCACCATCAGTTCGGCCGCCCGGCTTGACCGCGCGCTGGATCTGGCCAAGCGCTATGCGCCGGACCGGGTCTCGAACCTGATGGTCGTCGGCGGCACGCAGCAGGTCATGCTGAAAGTACGCTTCGCCGAGATGCAGCGCTCGGTCTCGAAAGGGATTTCGGCATCTATGGCCACCGGTGGCAACAGCGGGAACTGGACCGGAGGGACCATCTCGGGCAGCAACGGTAATGTTAATAACATTATCGGCGGCGGTCTTGTGACCACGGCAGCCCAGGGTGCACTCGGCCTTGGTTTCTCCTCGGGCTCCTTCCAGCTTGGTGTCTTGCTTGAGGCGCTGGAATCCAAGGGCATGGTCCGCACGCTTGCGGAACCGAACCTGACGGCATTGTCTGGCCAGGAAGCCCGTTTCCTCGCCGGTGGCGAATATCCGATTCCGGTCATGCAGAATGGCAGCGGAACTGGTGGCAACTCGATCACCGTCGAATATAAACCCTTTGGTGTCGAACTGAACTTCACCCCCTATGTGGTGGATGGCGACATCATCAACCTGCAGATCAACGCGGCTGTCAGTTCGATCGACACCACGGTTTCGGTTCCGACCGGTGCCGGCGGCCAGATCAACGGCTTCAAACGCCGCGAGACCACGACCACTGTGGAAATGCGCGACGGTGACAGCTTTGCAATCGCGGGTCTTTTGCAGGATGACTTCCGCAACTCGGCCAGCCAGGTTCCGTGGATCGGCGATGTTCCAATCCTTGGTGCCCTGTTCCGGTCGACGGATTTCCTGCGCAACCAGTCGGAACTGGTGATCATCGTCACGCCGCATCTTGTGTCGCCGGTGAAAGGCGAGGCACTTGCCCTGCCGACCGACCGTGTCCGTATCCCGACCGAGAGCGAAATGTTCCTCTACGGCGATATGGCTAAGCCCGCCAGGGGCGCCGCCGGTGAAGTTGCCCGTCAGGACTTCTCGTCCTCCTACGGCTATGTGATGGAGTGAGCAGATGCGCATGACCCCCTCCACGCTTCTCGCCTCTGTCTGCGTGTTGTCGCTGGCCGCCTGTGGCGCCAGTGCCAACCGCGAGCTTGGCGCCCAGGTCGATACCGGCAGTTTCGGCAATTCGACCATGCATAATGCACTGATCCAGACCGGTCAGATGGATTATACCATTGCCCTGGCACAGCGCTTTGCCGCCGAAGTTCCCGATACCGTGACCTTCGCCTTCAACTCGGCACAACTGACGCGGGAAGCGACGGCAATCCTCGACAGGCAGGCGAATTTCATCCGCCAGTTCCCCGAAGTGCGCTTCAAGGTCTTTGGCCATACCGATCTGGTCGGCGGTCAGGGCTACAATAAAAAGCTCGGACAGCAGCGCGCCAATGCGGTCGTGGCCTATCTCGTCTCGCGCGGCGTGTCGAAATCACGTCTCCAGGCCGTGGTCAGCTTTGGTAAAACGCGCCCACTGATCCAGACCAATGCGCCGGAAGAACGCAACCGCCGCACGGTCACCGAGGTGTCGGGCTTTGTGAAATCGAACCCGATGGTGCTGAACGGCAAATATGCCGAGATCGTCTGGCGCACCTATTCGCGGGAATCGGCGGCGCGCGATCATGGCGGTACGACCGGGACCGTTTCGGAAGTGGCAGGTTCCGGCGACTGAGATCGGTTCTCCTCAGGATTGCAAAGGCCGGGCTTATGCCCGGCCTTTTGCCTTTGAAGACTGCGAATGACCAAAGATTGACGCTATTTCGGCCCCAATCTCGCCCAACTCGCCAGGCAAATTGCTGCAATGAGAACGGTGTGCGGCCAATTCCGCGCGCAGCGTCTTTGGGGCTTTCTGCGTCTGGCCAAAGCCTGGCCCGCGATTCCCCCGTGACGCAGGGCAGAAAAACGTGAGGCGAGATGACGAGCGTGGCAACAATCCAGCCAGATCCTGCACCGATTGCGGCGTGCACTGTTTCGCGCGATGTGCAGAACTTCGAGATGCTCATCGATGAGATGGAGCGGGAAATGGGCGAAGCCTGGGGCGACCTGAGCTTCGATGACGCACTGGTCTTTCTGGACCAGCCTGAAGCGTCCGAACTGGAATTTATTGCAATCGCGCTGGATGCTGATGACGAGGGCGATCTCTCGCTGATCTCCGGCGTGATCCGGGCGGCGCGGGCCACGAGGACCCATGTCATCCTTGTCGCGAACCAGCTCAGCCCGACGGGATTGCATCAGCTGATGCGTCTCGGCGCCGATGACTTTGTGCCCTACCCGCTTCCTGAAGGCGCGCTTCATGATGCGATCAGCCGCCTTCGCGCGGCTGCCACCGCCGAAGCCGCCGCCACGGCAAATGCTGCTGCCGCACAGGCTGCCACCCCCCATCCGGCCCCGCCTGCCGCAACCGCAAATGCGCTGGTTCTGGTGGAGGATACGAGCAATACGCCCGCTTTCCGCGCCAGTGGCAATCGCAACGGCCTCGTGCTGCCGATCCATGGCATGGCCGGTGGTTCGGGGTCGTCCACCTTCGCGGCAAACCTCGCTTGGGAGCTGGCCAATGCCGATAAGGTGAACCCACCGCGCGTCTGCCTTATGGATCTCGATTTTCAATATGGCTCGATCGCGACCTATCTCGACCTGCCACGAAAGGATGCGATCTTTGAGATCCTCACCGATCCGGGCCAGGTCGACAGCGATCTGCTGATCAAGTCGATGCAGACCTTCAACGAGCGGCTCTGCGTCTTTACTGCACCTGCAGAAATGCTGCCGCTGGATATCATCTCGGGCGAGGATCTCGGTCGGCTGATCGATATGGCCGTGGCGAATTTCGATTTCGTGCTGATCGACATGCCGAAAACGGTTGTGACCTGGACCGAAGCCGTGCTGTCGCGCGCCCATATCTATTTCGCGCTGCTCGATCTCGATCTGCGCTCGGCGCAGAACGTTTTGCGCTTTGTGCGCGCGCTGAAAGCCGAGGCGCTGCCGCATGAGAAACTGCGCTATGTGCTGAACAAGGCGCCGAAATTTACCGACCTTTCCGCCAAGGCGCGGGTCAAGCGGATGTCGGAAAGCCTTGATATCCAGATCGAGGTTCAGCTTCCCGATGGCGGGACTGCGGTGACGCAGGCCAATGATCACGGCCTGCCGCTGTCCGAAAGCTCTGCCAAGAACCCGCTGCGCAAGGAACTGCAAAAGCTCGCGAAATCGCTGTTCGAGCTCAGCAAGGCCCAGGTCAGCGCCCGGTCGTAATTCTTTCCCAAAGGCACGCAGTTATGTTCAGCCGTTTCAAAAAAGATGCTGCCCAGGGTAAGCCTGCCGCGCCTGCCGGTCCGGCGGACAGGGCGCCCGCCGCGGCGACCGCCGCGAGCCCCGTCAAGGTGACACGCCCGACCTCCATGATGGGCGGGAAAGCCTCGCCGGCCGAGGCCGCACAGGTCGATAAGGAAGCCAAACGCCGCCACCGGATGATGGAGCTCAAGCTTGAGATCCACAAACGGCTGCTGGAAAACCTGAACCTCTCGGCGCTGGAACATGCCTCCGAGCAAAGCCTGAAATCAGAGATCTCGACCCAGACCTCCGAGGCGCTGGATGAGCTTTCCGTCGCGCTGAACGCCAGTGACCGCGCCATTCTGGTGCAGGAGCTTTATGACGAGGTTATGGGGCTTGGTCCGCTGGAGCCCTTGCTGAAAGACGAGACCGTCAACGATATTCTCGTGAACGGCCCCTTCCGGGTTTTCGTCGAACGTGGCGGCAAGCTGGAACTGTCGGACATCACCTTCCGGGATGAACGCCATCTGATGCGGATCATCGACAAGATCGTGTCCGCCGTGGGCCGGCGCGTCGATGAATCGAACCCCTATTGCGACGCGCGCCTGCTGGATGGATCGCGGTTCAACTGTATGGTGCCGCCGGTTGCGGTGGACGGCTCGCTGGTTTCGATCCGGAAATTCAAGAAAGAAAAGCTGAAGATCGAAGATCTCGTGCGCTTTGGTGCCTTTACCGAGGAAATGGCCGCCTATCTTCAGGCGGCCGTGTCGACGCGGCTGAATATCATCGTCTCGGGCGGTACGGGTTCGGGGAAAACCACCACGCTCAACGCGCTGTCCTCGTTCATCGACAATACCGAACGCGTGCTGACGATCGAGGATACGGCGGAACTTCAGCTGCAACAGGTCCATGTCGGCCGGATGGAAAGCCGCCCCGCCAATGTCGAAGGCAAGGGTGCCGTGACGCAGCGCGATTGTCTGAGGAACGCGCTCCGGATGCGGCCTGACCGGATCATCGTGGGCGAAACCCGCGGCGAAGAGGTCATCGACATGTTGCAGGCGATGAATACGGGCCATGACGGATCCATGACCACGATCCACGCCAATAACCCGCGCGACGGTATCTCGCGTCTGGAAAACATGGTCGCGATGGCCGGGATCGAGATGCCGCTGAAGGCAGTACGCAGCCAGATCGCATCGGCGGTGAACGTGATCGTCCAGGCCTCGCGTCTGCAGGACGGCTCGCGCCGCATGACCTCGATCACCGAGATCACCGGCATGGAGGGCGAGGTGCTCTCGATGCAGGAAATCTTCCGGTTTGAACGCCTCGGCGTCGAGCCTTCGGGCAAGATCATCGGCCGTTTCAACGCCACCGGCATCCGATCGGCCCATTCGGATCGGTTCCGATCCTGGGGTTTCGATCTGCCCGCATCCATCTACGAACCCATCGCGTAAGGCCAGGCCATGACCATTTCGATTGCGCCCCTCATCTATGTAATGATCTTCGTTGCCGTCATTGTGCTGGTCGAGGGGATCTACCTCACGGTCTTCGGCAAATCGATCAAGCTGAACAGTCGCATCTCGCGCCGGCTGACGCTGCTTGAGAAGAACGGCAACCGTGAAGAGGTGCTCGCCCAGCTCCGCAAGGAGATGAACCAGCACCTGAACTCGAGGAATATCCCGCTTTACTCGATCCTGGCCAAAAAGGCGCAGCGTGCGAATATTGCCTTCTCGCCGGTGCAGCTGATCGGGCTGATGGGCGCGCTTGGGGTCGTCGCCTTCCTGCTGCTGACCATCGGCACCTCGGCCGAATTCGGGGTCCGGATCCTTGCCGCCATCGGAATGGGCGTGGGTGGCATCTATGTCTGGGTCAATGGCAAGGCCAAAAAACGGATGAACCTGATGGAAGAGCAGCTTCCGGATGCCATCGACCTGATGGTGCGGTCTCTGCGTGTCGGTCACCCGTTCTCGGCGGCGGTCAATATCGTCTCGAAAGAGGTCCCCGACCCGCTTGGCACCGAATTCGGGGTGATCGCTGACGAGGCCGCTTATGGTGCGGATATATCCGAGAGCCTGAAGAACTTTGCCGAACGCATGGACAGCCAGGATCTGCGCTTCCTCGCCGTCGCGGTGACCATTCAGCAGCAATCGGGCGGCAACCTGGCCGAGATCCTCGACGGGTTGTCGAAAGTGGTGCGGGCGCGGTTCAAGCTGTTCCGCAAGGTCCGCGCCATCACCGCCGAGGCGAAATGGTCGGGCATGTTCCTCTCGGCCTTCCCGATCCTCGCGCTGATCATGATCAACGTGATTCAGCCGAATTACTATGACGGCGTGATGGGAACTCCGGTCTTCGTTCCCGCCGCCCTCGTGGTCTGCGCCTTCCTCATCATCAACGTGATCTTCATGAAGATCATGGTCAACATCAAGGTCTGAGGCACGATCATGTTCGACTCCATCAACTCTGTGCTCACCGGACTGCTTGGGCCGCTGGGGCCGCTGATCGCAATCGCCGGGCTCGGGATCGTGCTGGTGCTGATCGCCCTGCCGACGATGATGAAAAAACAGCGCGACCGTTTCGCCGAACTCGGCGTCCAGGCGGGCATCCGGGGCGCGGCTGCCGACGCTGGCAAATCAAACCGCCTGCGCCGCATGAGCTCGGGCGACCGGCTTGAGAAATACGCCCATCTGCTGGAGCCACAAAAGGCCGAAGAACTCTCTGCGCTGCGTCTGAAACTGATGCGGGCGGGCTATCCCGACAAGGGCGCGGTGCGCCTGTTCCACGCCGCGAAAATGGTGCTGGGTCTTGGCGGCCTTGTGCTGGGCGTGATCTATGCGCTGACCAATGCGACTGATGAAACCTCGACCACCACCTTGCTGATATATGGCGCGCTGCCCGGGGTGCTTGGCTATTACCTGCCGGTCTATTGGGTCGAAAAGCGGGTCGGCAAGCGCCAGACCGAGATCATCCAAGGCTTTCCTGATGCTCTGGACATGATGCTGGTCTGCGTCGAGGCCGGCCAGTCACTTGACCAGTCGATCATCCGCGTCGGCCGCGAAAGCCGCGCCGGCTACCCTGCCCTCGCCGATGAATTCGACCTCGTCGCCCAGGAGGTCAAGGCCGGCAAGGAACGCACGCAGGTGTTGCGCGATATGTCGGACCGGGTCGGCATCCCGGATGTTGCCTCTTTCGTGACCACATTGGTGCAGTCGGCGACCTTCGGGACGCCCGTTGCCGAGGCCATGCGTGTCTATTCCGCCGATATGCGGGACAAGCGTGTGATGCGGGCCGAAGAAAAGGCAAATATGCTGCCCACGAAGCTCACTTTGGGAACTATGATGTTCACAGTTCCGCCGCTGCTGATTATCCTGATCGGACCGTCGGTCTGGGGCATCGTGACCATGCTGGGGCAAATGGGCGGCAAGTGAGGTCGGGATTGAGCGTGTTGGTTTGAGATTTGCGGTCAGTGTTTTGCTGGTCGCGACCCTGCTTGCCGCCTGTGGCAATACGGGCGGCCTTGGTGCGTCGCGAAACACGCCTTTCGGGGTTAATCCAAAAGGCGCGGCGGTTGACGGGTTGATTGTCGGGCATCGTCTGATGGCGGCGGGCGAACCGGAGCTGGCGCTGAAAGCCTATTACCGCGCCGCCGCCGAAGACGGGATCAGCGTCGATACGCTTTCCGCCATCGGATCGGCCAATCTGGCGCTTGGGCGACTGGGCCAGGCCGAACAGGTGCTGCGCAATGCGCTGAAACAGGATGAGACCTTTGTCCCTGCCCTGAACAACCTGGGCGTCGTGCTGATGGAGCGCGGCAAGCTCGGCGAAGCGCGGCTTGTCTTCCAACAGGCCTATGCGCTCGACAGTGGCCAATCGGACTCGATACGTGACAATCTGAAACTCGCTATCGCCCGAACCGAAAACCGCGTATATGATGACGCCAGTGAGGAAAAGGGCGAATTCCAGCTCGTGCGCCGCGAGAAGGGGCAATATGTCCTTCTGACAGAGCTCTGAGGCGTCGGGCAAAGGCTGGAACCGGGCCTGAATTGGGCAGTAAAAGATAAAAGGACGCAAAATGCGCCACCTGGTTTTTGTGACACTGTGCCTCGGGGGCGCAGTTTTTCTTGCCGGATGCCAGAAGAATTCCGACGCGCAGGTTCAGCGCGCGCTCAAAGACGTCAATGTCATTGATGAAGCGAACCTCAACGACATCATGCTCACGGTCGGCGATCCCAATGAGGCCGTGGCCTATTTCCAGGGCGCCCTGCAAAAGGATCCGGGCCGGATCGATCTGATGCGCGGTCTAGGCAAATCGCTGGTGCGCGCCGGCAAGCCGATGGAAGCCGCCAAGGTGCTGGAACGGATCGTCACCATGGAAGGCAATAATCCCGAAGACAAGGTGATGCTCGCAGACGCGCAGATCCGCTCCAATGAATGGGCCAGAGCCAAGGCCACGCTCGCGACCATTCCGCCGACCCATGAGACCTTTGACCGCTACCGGCTGGAGGCGATGGTCGCCGACAGCGACAAGAACTGGAAAAAGGCCGACAGTTTCTACGAAATCGCGGCTGGTCTGACCACGAAACCCTCGGGCATCTACAATAACTGGGGTTTCTCGAAACTGACCCGCAAGGATTTTGGCGGTGCCGAGCGGTTGTTCAGCCAGGCGCTGACCTATGATCCGACCATGTTCACCGCCAAGAATAACCTCGTCATGTCGCGCGCCGCACAGCGCAAATACGACCTGCCGGTGATCGAGATGACCCAGACCGAACGTGCCGAGCTGCTCTACACCATGGCGCTGGCCGCGATCAAACAAGGCGATGTCTCGGTCGGCAAGGGTCTCTTGCAGCAGGCTGTCGACACCCATCCGCAACATTTCGAGGCCGCAGCCCGCAGCCTTGCCGCCCTCGACAACAATGTGACCAACTGAGCCATGACAACACCGACCATCACCCAGGCCCTGTGGTTCCTGCCCTTCTGCCTGCCGATTGCGCTCTGGGTCTCTTACACCGACCTGAAATATATGAAGATCCGCAACAATGCCTGTCTGGCGATGATTGCGGCCTATGCGGTGGTCGGCTGGCCGGCGCTTGGGCTGCACAGCTGGCTCTGGGGCTGGGCGATCATGGCGATCGTGCTGGTCTTCGGCTTTTTCGGCAATGCCGTCGGCCTTTTCGGCGCCGGGGATGCCAAATTCGGCGCCGCAATGGCCGGAGTGTTTTCCGGCGGCGACCCCTGGCTCATCGCGATGCTCTATGCGGGCTGCTCGATCGCCGCCCTTCTGGGCCAGCGTATCGCGCGGATGATCCCCCTGGTGCGGCGCGCCTCGCCCGACTGGGTCAGCTGGTCCTCGAAAAAATTCCCGATGGGGCTCGCGCTGGCGCTGATGCTGATTTTGTATCTTCTCGCCGCCTTCCTGCCCAAAGGCTGACATTATTCCCTGCAAACTGCTGCGATAACGGGCCGCTCTCTCCGGGGCGGCCCTTTGCATTCCGGCAGCGCCAAAGGCGCAGGCCGGCTGTGGGACAGAGTAAGACAGGGGCGCGGAAGATGAATGTGCAGCTGACCAATCCAGATGGTATCACCTCCGGCGTCCAGGCACCGCCTTCGCCGCGCTCGCTGGCCGATACCGGCATTGGCATCGTTATGCTGCGCGACATCCTCCTGAAGACCATGTTCCGCACCAATCTTGATCTCTGTTCGAGGATCAGTCAGGCGATCTCGCTGCCGGTGCCGCTGACCCAGGAGCTGATCGATCTCGCCCGCAGCCAGCGCCTTCTGGAGGCGACAGGAACCATGCATGCCAATGCCGGCAATGAGATGGGCTATCAGCTGACCGATGCCGGCAAGGCACGCGCGCTCGATGCGCTCGCCCAGTCGGAATATTATGGCGCGGTACCGGTGCCGCTGGATCAATATGGCGAACAGATCAAACGCCAGTCGATCCGCAATATCTCGCTCAACCGTGACCAGCTGATGGCCGGTATGGGAGGGCTGATCCTGCCCCCGGACCTGATCGGCAATCTGGGCCCGGCCGTGACTTCGGGCCGCTCGATCCTGATGTATGGCCCGCCCGGCAATGGCAAATCTTCGATCTCGCACGGGATCCGCAAAGCGATTGGCGACAAAGTCTATGTGCCGCGTGCGATCGAATATTCCGGCCAGGTGATCTCGGTCTATGACCCGATCGTCCATGCCGCAGCTGAGGCCGCGGTCGACGACCCGAACAGCCTGCGCCGCACCTCGAACCGTTTCGACAACCGCTATGTCTATTGCGAGCGCCCTTCGGTGATCACCGGAGGTGAGCTGTCGCTTGATATGCTCGACCTCGCCTATAATCCGGTGTCGCGCACCTATCAGGCGCCTTTGCAGCTGAAGGCCACTGGCGGCATTTTCATCATCGACGACCTTGGCCGCCAGGCCGAGCCGCCGCAAAAGATCGTCAACCGCTGGATCGTGCCGCTGGAGGAAAGCCGCGATATCCTCGCGTTGCAATCGGGTGAGAAATTTACCGTGCCCTTCGACACGCTGGTGATCTTTTCGACCAACTTCCACCCCAACCAGATCTTCGACGGCGCGGCTCTGCGGCGGATCTTCTTCAAGATCATCATCAATGGCCCGAGCCAGGAGATGTTCCTGAAGATCTTCGCGATGGTCGCACGCAAAAAGAAAATGCCGCTGGATGAAAAAGCGCTGATGTATCTCCTCAAGGTCAAATATCCGACCATCGACATGAACTTCGCGAATTATCAGCCGACCTTCCTGATCGATCAGATGATCTCGATGTGCCAGTTCGAAGGTATCCCGAACCAGATGAGCCCCGAACTGATCGACCGCGCCTGGGGCAATATGTTCGTAGAACAGGCCGATTTCGCGCATTGAAACTTGCGAACGATTAGCGAGCCGTGGTCCGAAGGCTGAAGGCGCGCAACAACCTTCCTGCGCGCAGGTCCGCCATGATCAGCGCATATATGACCAGAGTGCCTTCCCGGAAACTTGCAAGGGTCGCGCTCGACATTGTCGGGCCGCCCGGCTCCGGCAGAAGATCCGACAAGGTTCCTTCCTGAGCCGGCACCGCTTTGAGGGCGCCATGCGGTATGCCGCCCTCAAGAACGTGCCACCCTCACACCACCCGCCATAGCGCCGCTGCGACGATGGTATCAAACGGCATCCCTATCACACAGGCCCCGCAATATCTGGGCCGCAGCAACACGGTGACCATGTCCTAGACCTATCGCAGATTCGCGCCCCACACCTGACAGAGGCGATAGAAGTTTTGGATTTCGTGAGGTTTCGCGCGAGGCAGCAGGGTCCATGAACCATGGGGCGCTTTTTTAAAATGAAGAAGCCCCGGAACTATCCGAGGCTTATCAATACGATAATGGTGGGCGATAACGGATTTGAACCGCTGACATCTTCGATGTGAACGAAGCGCTCTACCGCTGAGCTAATCGCCCGGTGAGGGGCTTTTAGCTATCCTCTCCGTCCTCCGCAAGAGGCTCTTTCCCGCTTGCCTCTTTCTTTTGTCCTGCGTTCTTGACTTTGACTGTCAGAACAGCCCCGCCCGATTTATCCGATGATTTCACCACCTTGAGCCTGCCGAGACCGGGCAGGTTCAGCTCTTCTCCGGCCGCAAGCGCGGTTCCAAGCACCGCCAGAACAGCCTCGGACACTTCACGCTGCGTCTTTTTCGGAGCGTCGCTCTGCTCTGCCACACGGACCAGCAGATCCTTGAGCTTCAGACCCGCCGATTTCACGCGAGCCTCTTCACCTGCCTTGCCAGCCGGCGCAGCCGGGGATTCTGCCGCTTTGCCGGGCGGCGCCTTTCTGGCCGGGGTCGCCTTTGGTTTCACCGCAGTCTTAAGCGCTGGCATGGCCAAGTTCCCGCATATGTTTCACCTGCACCAAGCTTATCCATCCGCCCCGTGGCCCGCCAATGAAATTGCAGCGCCGCAAAAACAAAACGGCGCGGCAGGAGGGCCTGCCGCGCCGTCTTTGCTGTCAGCCGCTCAGGCCGGGATCAATGCGCAACATGTGCACGGTCGCGGCTTTCGGCCGCGCGGGCGGCGGCGGCGGCCTCTTCTGCGGCCTCATCCCAGTCAACCGGTTCTGGCTGACGGGTCAGGGCGCGGGCGAGAACCTCGCGCACATGGGACACGGGAACGATCTCCAGACCCTCTTTCACATTGGCCGGGATCTCGGCGAGATCCTTCTCGTTCTCTTCGGGGATGAACACCGTGCGGATGCCGCCCCGAAGTGCCGCGAGCAGTTTCTCTTTCAGCCCACCGATCGGCATGGCATTGCCACGAAGCGAGACCTCGCCCGTCATTGCAATGTCCTTGCGGACCGGAATACCGGTCAAAGCCGAGACAATCGCCGTCACCATTGCGAGACCGGCCGAGGGACCATCTTTCGGTGTCGCCCCATCCGGCACGTGGACATGGATGTCCACCGTGTCGAATTTCGGCGGCTTGATCCCCAGCTGCGGGCTGATCGAGCGCACATAGGACGACGCCGCGTCGATGGATTCCTTCATCACATCGCCGAGTTTGCCGGTCGTCTTCATACGGCCCTTACCGGGCAGTTTCAGCGCCTCGATATGCAGCAGATCACCGCCCACGCTCGTCCAGGCAAGCCCCGTCACCACGCCGACCTGATCTTCCTTCTCGGCCAGACCGTAACGATAACGCTGCACGCCGAGATATTCCTCGGATTTTGCCGTGGTCACATCAACGGATTTCGCCTGACCTTTCAGGATCTCGGTCACCGCTTTACGCGCCAGTTTCGCGATCTCACGCTCAAGGTTCCGGACACCTGCCTCCCGCGTGTAATAGCGGATAACATGGTTCAGCGTCTCGTCGGAAACGGCGAATTCGCCTTTCTTCAGACCATTGGCCTTGACCTGCTTCGGCAGCAGATATTGCTTCGCGATCTCGCGTTTCTCGTCTTCGGTATAGCCCGAAAGCGGGATGATCTCCATCCGGTCGAGAAGCGGCCCCGGCATGTTGTAAGAGTTCGCCGTGGTGATGAACATCACGTTCGAGAGGTCATATTCGACCTCGAGATAGTGATCGACGAAGGTGCCGTTCTGTTCGGGGTCAAGAACCTCAAGCAGCGCGGATGCCGGGTCGCCCCGGAAATCCTGGCCCATCTTGTCGATTTCATCGAGCAGGATCAGCGGGTTGGTGGTCTTGGCCTTTTTCAGCGCCTGGATGATCTTGCCGGGCATCGAGCCGATATAGGTCCTGCGGTGACCGCGGATCTCGGACTCGTCCCGCACGCCGCCGAGGCTGATGCGGATGAATTCACGGCCCGTGGCTTTCGCGACCGAACGGCCAAGCGAGGTTTTCCCCACGCCGGGCGGGCCGACGAGGCAGAGGATCGGGCCCTTGAGCTTCGTCGCCCGCGCCTGAACTGCGAGGTATTCGACGATGCGCTCTTTGACCTTTTCCAGACCATAGTGATCGCTGTCCAGCACCTTCTGAGCCGCCGGCAGGTCTTTCTTGGTGCGCGACTTCACGCCCCAGGGAACGCCCAGGAGCCAGTCGAGATAGTTCCGGACAACGGTCGCCTCTGCCGACATCGGCGACATCGACTTCAGCTTCTTGACCTCGGCTTCGGCCTTTTCCTTTGCCTCTTTGGACAGCTGGGTCTTTGCGATCCGCGCTTCCAGTTCGGCAATCTCGTTCTGTCCGTCCTCGCCGTCGCCGAGCTCCTTCTGAATGGCCTTCATCTGCTCATTCAGATAGTACTCGCGCTGCGTCTTCTCCATCTGGGTCTTGACGCGGGTTTTGATCTTCTTCTCGACCTGGAGGACGGAAAGCTCGCCCTGCATCTGGCCGTAAACCTTCTCAAGCCGCTCGGCGATCACCAGCGTTTCCAGAAGATCCTGTTTCTGCGCCACATCAATCCCGAGATGACCCGCCACCAGATCCGCCAGCCGCGCCGGTTCGCGCGTGTCGGAAACCGCAGCCATCGCCTCTTCGGGGATGTTCTTCTTGATCTTGGCGTAGCGTTCAAACTCTTCGCCAACGGCGCGCAGCAGCGCATCGACCGCTTCCTGATCGCCGGTCTCTTCCGAAAGCGGCTCGACGCTGGCCTCGAAGTAAGACGGGTTATCGATGAAATCGGTGATTTTCACCCGCGACTTGCCCTCGACCAGCACCTTCACGGTGCCATCGGGCAGTTTCAGCAGTTGCAGCACGTTTGCCAACACGCCGGTGCGGTAGATCCCTTCCGGCGAAGGGTCATCAACGGTCGGGTCAAGCTGACTGGACAGGAGGATCTGGCGATCATCCTGCATCACCTCTTCCAGCGCCCGCACCGATTTTTCCCGGCCCACAAACAGCGGCACGATCATATGGGGAAAGACCACGATGTCGCGGAGCGGCAGGACGGGGTAAGTGGAGGTTCTGATATCGCTCATCATTCATCCTTCATTTCGGCAGACAGTGCGGCCCCGGGTATCGGCAGCCATCGCCATCTCCATCGGATCGCCTGTTAATCTGTGTTGACCACAGTATGAATTCAAGTCTCCCACCCGCTCGCGGGTCAGCAAAGCAGAATAGCGTGCGGGCATGGCTCTGCAAGAGGGGTTGGCATCCGAAATGGCGAAGCCACCCGGAACTCCATCCCCATCAAAGCCCGAGCCGGGACATTTTTTCCCTGTTCGCGCCACATCATCGCCCGGAAGCCGGATAACAAAAAGGTGACACCAAACAGGAGCCGGGCCATGCTCAGGCGGATCATTCACCAATATAAGCGCATGCTCTTCGGCGGCACCCTGCTCACCCTGACGCTTTGCTTTGCGCTTTATGCGATGGACCAGTTCGACGCGGGCATGGTCGAGAGATTGCAAACGCCAGAGGGGCTCATTGCCATCGCGGTTCTCAGTTTTGGCTTTATCGCCCTGTGCACCGCGCTTCTTGCGGCTTTCACGCCGCGCTTTCTCGACGTGATCGAGGTCCTGCTCATCTCCCTCGCCCTGACAGCGCTGATTGTCACGGTCCTGGAACGGATCATGCCACCGCTGATGGCGCTGATCGGTCCAAATCTGCCGAAGCCGCGCGACCTGACCCATTGGGGAGAAGTTGCAGGCTGGGCGGAGTGGAGCATCCTTTTTGCCTGTTTCTGTCTTGTTTGTCGTTTTTCAGTCGGCCCCTGCCCGGACTGGATGCGCAGCAATGCAGGCCCATATCGGGGTCGCTTCACCTCACCAGAACCACCCGAAGAGGCCTGGAAGCTGCTTTACCCGCTGCCTGGACAGCTGGACCGCTATTTTTACCCCGAAAGCACCGTCAGCGCCGCCCCCGAGGGGAGCAGCGCCGATTTCATGCTTCAAAGAAAAGGCGATTCCCCGCATCTGGTCACGGTTCACGATTATATGCCGGGACGGCAGATCAGCATGGAATCTCAGATTTGGGATCCCGATGGGAAAACGGCCCTCAGAACGCTCGGCGGCACATTGTTTTTTGAGGTCAGTCCCGGCCCGGATGGCAGCAGCAAGATCTCCTGGCAGGAAACCGTCCGCGGCGCATATCCGATGCTGCGCCTCGGTATGGCGCTAAGCTGCATCGCCCGCGAGGTGAATGACGGCTACGCCGCACGGGCAAACGGGCGCCGGGATCGCTCTCTGCTCGCCACAGGTGTCCCGCAAATGCCGCCGCGCTGACTTTTGCGGCCTGCACCTGTTCAAAGCGGCTCGATATCGCCTTCTGCCCGTTTTGCATGGAAATCTGCGACAAAAGACGACAGCTGCCCTGCGCCGATGGCGTCCCTCAGTCCCTGCATCAGCTCCTGGTAATAATGCAAATTGTGCCAGGTCAGCAGCATCGAGGCGATGATTTCCTGGCTGCGCAACACGTGATGCAGATAGGCGCGGGAATAGTTGCGGCAGGCCGGGCAGGTGCAAGCCTCATCCAGCGGGCGCGGGTCGTCCTGGTGGCGGGCGTTCTTGATGTTCACCTGGCCGCGCCGCGTCCAGGCCTGGCCGGTGCGTCCTGACCGGGACGGCAGCACGCAATCCATCATGTCGATGCCGCGCTCGACCGCGCCGACGATGTCGTCGGGCTTGCCGACACCCATCAGGTAACGAGGCTTGTCATCTGGCAGGAACCCGGGGGCGTAGTCGAGAACGCCGAACATCGCCTCCTGCCCCTCGCCCACCGCAAGGCCGCCGACCGCATAGCCGTCAAAGCCGATCTCTGTCAGGGCTTTGGCGGATTCCTCGCGCAGATCCCGCGTCACGCCGCCCTGCATGATGCCGAACAGCGCATGCCCGGGCCGGTCGCCAAAGGCATCGCGCGAGCGCTGTGCCCAGCGCATCGAGAGCCGCATCGACTTCGCGACCTCTTCCTCGGTCGCAGGCAGCGCCGGGCATTCGTCGAAACACATCACGATATCCGATCCCAGCAGTTTCTGGATCTCCATCGAGCGCTCGGGCGAGAGCATGTGTTTCGATCCGTCAACATGGCTGGAAAACGTCACGCCTTCCTCGGTCAGTTTCCTCAGCCCCGCGAGGCTCATGACCTGGAAGCCGCCGGAATCGGTGAGGATCGGCTTTTGCCAGGTCATGAATTTATGCAGCCCGCCAAGCCGGTCGATCCGTTCCGCCCCGGGGCGCAGCATCAGGTGATAGGTATTTCCGAGCAGGATATCCGCCCCGGTCGCGGCAACCGAGTCCGGCATCATTGCCTTCACAGTCGCCGCCGTGCCGACCGGCATGAAAGCAGGCGTGCGGATATCGCCACGGGGCGTATGAATCACCCCCTGCCGCGCCGCGCCATCTGTCGCCTTCACCTCGAACGAGAACCGGTCCTGCATCACCATCTCCTGCCGCATCCCGGGCCCGCCTGCGGATTTTCGCCCGTCTCCGGCCCATATGGGCGGCTTCTGCCACAGTCCGGCAGGATTTGCACTTGCAGAGTCGCTTGCGGCCTGCATTATGAGAATGAACGTTCATTCACACCCTCCCCTCCTATTGCCGCAAGAAAGCCCCTGATGGAATCCCCTGCCGCACCCGCCCCCGGTCCTGGCGCGATCCAGCCCCGCAGCGCCGGGATCCTCACCGCGATCCGCAGTACCTTTGCCGCGAAAGGCTTTGACGGCACGTCGATGAATGACCTCGCCCGCGCCGCCGGGATGAGTGTCGGTAATTTCTACCGCTATTTCCCGTCGAAAACCGCGATCGTCGAAGCGCTGGTCGCCCAGGATGTCGATGAGGTGCGCGCGCAATTCGAAGCCGTGCTGGCCGCGCCCGACAAGATGGCGGCGCTGCGCGCCGGCATCGCGCAGCATCTGGAAGAGACGGGCCCGGATGATTGCCGGCTGGCGGCTGAGATCTCGGCGAGCGCGCTCCGGCAATCCGAGATTTCCACGGCCTGTCAGCGGATGGAAGAAACCGTCTGCGACATGCTGCTAGAGGTTTTCGCCGCGGTCTCCGGGCTTGCACCAGAGATCTGCCGCGCCCGTTTCACCTCGCAGGCCCGCTTTGTGGTCCTGGTGCTGCGCGGCTATGGCCAGCGCTCTGACCTCAGCCCCGACCCGACGCTGTCCCGGCTCATCCGGCGCAGCATTGACCAGATCCTTGACGATATCCCCCTCGCTCCTGCTCACGGTTGACCGATGCGCCAGCTTCTTGCGATTGCCGCCCTTGCCGCTCTGCCCGCTTTCCCGCTGCTGGCCGAAGACCAGCCGGCGCCCGGGATTGCGCTGCCGGCGATCCATGTCACCCCGGTCACGATGCAGGATCTGACCCAGCGCCTGATCGTCACCGGGCTGATCGCTGCGGTCGAAGAGGTCCAGGTACAGCCGCTGATCGAAGGTCAGCCCATCGAGGAGCTGCGCGCCGATATCGGCGATTATGTCGAAACCGGCGCGGTGCTGGCGGTGCTGTCCTCATCGTCGCTCGACCTCCAGCGCGCGCAAAGCCTTGCCGGTCTGGCCCAGGCGAAGGCGGCGATTGCCCAGTCCGAGGCGCAGCAGATCGAGGCCCGCGCCGCGCGGGACGAGGCAAAACGGGTCTCTGAGCGCACTGCCAGGCTTGAGGCTCAGGGCACCGCGACTTCGGCGGCCTCCGACAGCGCGGCGGCGGCGCTCCAGGCGGCCGAAGCGCGGGTTGATCTGGCGCATGAGACCCTGGCGGCCGCAAAGGCGCAGGCCGATCTGGCGGCGGCGCAGCTTGCCAATGTCGATCTCATGCTGACCCGGACCGAGGTAAAGGCCCCCTATGGCGGACGCATCACTGCAAGGAATGCCACCATAGGTGCGGTCGCCTCGGCGCAAGGGGTGCCGATGTTCGTGCTGGAAAAAGACGGCGCGCTGGAATTGCGTGCCGATGTCCCGGAGGCCGCGCTGCCCGCCTTGCGCCCTGGCCAGCCTGCCCGCCTGCGCGCCGCCGGCCTCTCCGGCCCCCTTGACGGCACAATGCGCCTGATCGAACCCGCCATCGACACCACCACCCGCCAGGGCCGCGCACGGATCAGCCTGCCGCCCGAACCCTCGCTCAGGGCGGGCATGTTTGCCGAGGCGACGATAACGCTGGCCCAGGATCACCTCGCCGCCGTGCCGCTTTCGGCCATCAGCAGCAAAGAGGGCGGCGAAATGCTCTTGCGGGTACGGGATGGGATCGTTGAAGAGATCCCGGTCGTTGTGATGATCCGCGATCAGGGGCTTGCCGGGCTTGCTGCGGGCGATCTGCGCCCCGGAGATCTGGTCATCACCCGCGCCGGCGCCTTCATCCGCCCGGGCGAGAAGGTCAATCCGGTCACGGAAGCCTCACTCGCCGGAGCTCCGGCCCCCAAAGATCGGGCCATCCCCGATCAGGTGCAGTGAGGAATATCGGATGAATTTCTCTGCCTGGGCGATCCGCAACCCCGTCGCGCCAATCCTTGCCTTTGTCCTGCTGATGGCGCTTGGCTGGCAAAGTTTCAACAAACTGCCGATCACGCGCTTTCCCAATATCGACCTGCCGCTGGTCTCGGTCACCGTCGCCCAGGCCGGCGCCGCACCGGCAGAGCTGGAAACCCAGGTCAGCAAAGAGATCGAGGATGCCGTCGCCGGGCTGAACGGGGTAAAGAATGTCACTTCGAATATCTCGGACGGGCTTTCGACCACGCTGATCGAGTTTCGTATGGAGATCCCGACAGAAACGGCGGTCCAGGACGTCAAGGATGCGATTGACCGCATCACCGGCGATCTGCCCGCCGATGTCGAGACCCCCATCGTCACCAAGGTCGATGTCGAAGGCCAGGCGATCCAGACCTTCGCGGTTTCCTCCTCCGCCATGACCATCGAGGAATTGTCCTGGTTCACCGATGATTCGCTGACCCGCGCATTGCAGGGCCGCCCGGGCGTGGGCCAGGTCAGCCGCTATGGCGGGGTCGACCGCGAGATCCGTGTCGATCTCGATCCGCTGCGCCTTGGCAGCTATGGCATCACCGCGCTGGCGGTCAGCCAGCAGCTCGCGCAGACCAATGCCGATCTCGGATCGGGCAAGACCGAATTCGGCGGTGGCGAACAGGCGATCCGCACGCTGGGGAACCAGCAGACGGTGCAGGGCCTGGCGGATGCGACCATCGCGCTGCCGAATGGCCGTTTCGTCCGCCTCGCCGATCTGGGCGAGGTCCGCGACGGTTACGGCGATCCGCAGAGCTTTGTGCGCCAGGACGGCAATCCGGTGGTGGCGCTGGCGGTCTACCGCTCGAAAGGCGCGTCCGAGGTCTCGGTCGCGGCCACTGTGGCCGAGGCGCTGACCCGGGTGCGTGCAGATCACCCGGAAGTGCAGATTTCCCTGATCGACGATCAGGTCTATTATACCCAGGGCAATTACCAAGCCGCCCTTGATACGCTGATCGAGGGCTCGATCCTTGCGGTTCTGGTCGTACTGGCTTTTCTCAGGAACTGGCGCGCGACCTTTATCGCCGCCGTCGCGCTGCCTTTGTCGGCCGTGCCGACCTTCCTCGTGATGGACATGATCGGCTTTTCGCTGAACCTTCTGTCCTTCCTCGCATTGACGCTGGCGACAGGGATCCTCGTCGATGATGCGATTGTCGAGATCGAGAATATCGCGCGGCATATGCGGATGGGGAAATCGCCCTGGCGCGCCTCGATTGATGCGGCGGATGAGATCGGCCTCGCGGTGATTTCGACCTCTGCGACGATCATCGCGGTTTTCGTGCCGGTCTCTTTCATGCCCGGCATTCCCGGACAGTACTTCATGCAATTCGGGCTGACGGTCGCGGTCGCGGTGTTCTTCTCACTGCTGGTTGCGCGGCTGATCACGCCGATGATGTCAGCCTATATCATGCGGCCGAAAGATGCCGAAGGCCATATGGATGAGCATCGGGATGGTCCGGTGATGCGCTTCTATATGCGGCTCGTGCGGCTGAGCACCGGCCCCGCCCGCATGGGCCGCTGGCGCTTTCTCGCCCGCTACCTGACCCTGATCTTTGCCATCGTGCTGGTGACCGGCTCGGTGATCGCCATGTCGCGGATCCCCGGCAACCTCTTCCCGCCTGATGACGAAAGCCGCTTCACCATCTCGGTCGAACTGCCGCCCGGCTCGGGCCTTTCTGAAACCGACCGCATGACCGAAGCGATGCGTGCGGCCATCGCGCCGACCGAAGGCATCGAGCATATCCTCGTCACCGGCGGCGCCTCGCCTCTGGGCGACCGCGAACTGCGCCGCGCCACTATCACCGTGCTGCTGGAACGCCGCGATGTCAGCCTCCTGCGACGGCTCTCAGATGTGGCCGGCCAGCTGCCGCTGATCGGATCCTGGGCGACACTGCCGCCCTCTGACACCCGCACCCGCCCCCAGGACGTGATCGAGGCCGAAGTCCTGACCCGCCTCGCCGCGATCCCCGATATCCGCGCCTTCAAGCTCGGCGGCCCCGGAGGCCCGGGCGGCCGGCCTCTCGCCTATGACATCCTCTCGCCTGACGCAGACGCGCTGTCCAAAGCCATCGAGCAGCTGGAAAGCGCGCTGGCCGGCGAGCCGCTCCTGATGAATGTCTCGACCGAGGCCACGCTGCCGCGCCCCGAGATCCGCGTCACCCCCCGCCTTGAAGAGGCCGCGCGGCTTGGCGTCACCACCGGCGCCATTGCGGCCACCCTGCGCACCGCCACCATCGGCGATTTCGATGCGGCGCTTGCCAAGCTCTCGATCGACAACCGCCTGATCCCGATCCGGGTGCGGCTGAATGACGAGGCGCGCGGCGACCCGGACCGGCTGGCCGCGCTGAAGGTGCAGACCGCCACAGGCATTCTGGTGCCGCTGGCCTCGGTCGCCGATATCGCGATCTCGCAGGGCCCGGCGCAGATCAAACGGCTGAACCGGCTCCGGGTTGCGCAGATCGGCGCTGACCTCGCCCCCGGGATCGCGCTCGGCGATGCCACCGCCCGGTTCGAGGCACTGACTTCCGCGCTCGACCTGCCAGACGGCGTCATCCTGCGCCCCTCGGGCGATGCCGAGATCCAGGCCGAACTCCTCGACAGTTTCGCCAATGCGATGATCATGGGGCTGATGCTGGTGCTGTCGGTGCTGATCCTTCTGTTCCGCTCGGTCATCCAGCCAGTCACCATCCTTGCCTCGCTGCTCCTCTCGGTCGGAGGCGTCGCCATCGCCCTGATCGTCACCAATAACCCGGTCTCAATGCCGGTGCTGATCGGCATTCTGATGCTGATGGGGATTGTCACGAAAAACGCCATCCTGCTGATCGATTTCGCCATCGAGATGCGCGCGCGCGGCATGGAGCGGATCGCCGCCGTGGTCGAGGCCGGCCATAAACGTGCCCGCCCCATCGTCATGACCTCAATCGCGATGTCGGCGGGGATGCTGCCTTCGGCGCTCGGGGTTGGCGAGGGCGGAACCTTCCGCGCGCCGATGGCCATCGCGGTCACCGGCGGCATCATCGTCTCAACGGTCCTCAGCCTCGTGATCGTGCCGGCCTTCTACCTGATCATGGACGATATCTCGCGCCTCTTCGCCTGGATCTTCGGCCGTCTGATCGGCAGCCCGGAGCGCGAACCAGAGGCCCCCGCCCCTGAGGACCTCGCAGCCCGCATCGAAGGCCTCTCGGCAAGGCTCGAGAGCCTCACCCCAGCGCCGCGCCGCAATCTTGCCGCGGAATAACCCTTCCTCCTGACCCAGATACCCCCCGGGGAGGGCGAAGGCCGCTTGGGGGCAGGCCCCCCACTCCCCGGCCAAACCCTTCAGACCTTGCGGCAATACAGCTCCAGCCGGTGATGGACGATCTCATAGCCCATCTCGGCGGCGATCCGGCGCTGCAATTCCTCGATCTTCTCACTGTGGAATTCGATGATCTCGCCACTTTCGAGATCGAGGATATGATCATGATGCCCCTGGGCCGCGACCTCGAACCGGGCCGAGCCGTTTTCAAACGAATGGCGATGGATCACGCCCTCGCGTTCCAGCACGGTCAGCGTGCGGTAGACTGTCGCCAGAGACACCGTGTCATCGATCACCTGCGCGCGGCGATGCAGCTCGGTCGCATCCGGGTGATCGGCGGATTCGGTCAGGACCCGGACCAGCGCCTCGCGTTGCCGGGTCACCCGCACCCCGCCATCGCGGAGCGCCTGGGTCATTCTTGCTGCCTGACTGGCCGCCTGATCGGAATGTTTTGCTTTCATGCCCGGATTTTAGCATGCACGTTCTCAGATGGGAACCGCAGTTGAGAATCCATCCACAGCTTCCTCGCCTCCCCCCCGGCGCAGAGCCGCCGCACTTGCTGCCTGAGCGCCTTGATCGCATCCAGCCACGCCGCGCGCAAAGCCGGGAGCCAGCGTCGGTGCCTGCAGCGGGCGTCCCGTTGCGACGGGATCACCTGATCTCCCTCGCGCAGATCGTCAGCGCTCGCATCGATGCCGGCAGCCGGTCGATCACGGCACTGCCCTGAGCCGCGTCGGCAAGTCACATAGCAGCACGCATACCCCGGAGGCCATACCCGCCCCCGGACCGCGCAGCCCGGGTCAGGCATCACCGGGAAAGCTTGCCTCCTGCCCCGGCGCCTCATGGCCGGTATCTGCCTAATCGACGGAAACGCGCAGCTCAATCCGCCGCAGTTCCACGGCCAGCATGAACAGCACCGGCCCATTCGGCGCGGCGGCAAGGATCTGTCCCTTCCCGCTCGCGCGGTCCAGCGCAATCCCGTCAATGGACAAACGGATCTCCGCCTTATCAGGATCGGCGCTGACCGAGGCGAGCGCGCACTCACAGGCCGCGCAGGCGGCGATGAGTAGCGAACCGGGCCGACCCACGTAGGTCCAGCGCCTCGGCAGTGTCAAACCAATCAGCGGTCCTGATCACGGTGGCTTGCGCGGATACGAGCCGCGTCCGTGAGGCGGTCAGCTGAGCCTCGGAATTCAGCAACTGGGCGTTTAGTCTGGTGCAGTGCAGCCGCGCCAGCACCTTGCCCGAAGCAACTGTCGGGTGGAAATCGGCCTCGACTGCGGCAAACCTGCCGAAAAGCTCGGACGACATCGCGCCCCATATGCCCGGCTGCACAGTGCCGGTGGCAATAGCCGTCACCTCAAGATTGCCGCGCGTGACCGGCGCCGTCACCTGGTGCACAGGCGCAGGATCCCGCGCGCGCGGCCCCAGAAGATCGCGCAATGGCCAGGAATGCCGTGACCTGTAAAAACCAAGGCCCGCCGCGATGCATTTGCCCGATCCGGGCGAGATCTGACGCATCGCGCGGACGGGATTGCGTCCCGTCGGGTTGCGTCATGCTGCCTTGCAGCAATTGGTCCGGATCGCGCCGGTGGCCAACCGGCGACCATGTCGCCGTATCATCGCGGGTGCGGGTAAAGATCGATATCGGACTGTCAGCCCCGAGGCAAAGATCCGCCGTTCCCCCGGCAAAGACAGGGTTTGCCCTGACCTTCCCCCACCAGCTCAGACGGTTGCGAGCCGGGCCTGATGCGCTTCCAGCACCCAGGCAAAAACCTGATCGGCTTCGCGGGGCAATTCCTCGGCATGGCCGGCGGCGTAGTTCAGGAAGCCTTCGAGAAAGTGATCCGCCATGCCGCAGAGCACGGGCTTGCCGTCCCCGAGCGCCTCGGCCACGGAATCGGCGAGGCCATGACCATCGGCCTCCTGCTTGCCGAACTTGTTGACCATCAGCACATCCGCCGCGCCAAGTCGCTGCGCCACGATCACCGCTGCCTCTTCCAGCGCCGACGTGTCGAGCCGACAGCCGGTCGCCGCGTCGCCGCGGTCAAGGCTGATGCGGATCTGCGGCCCTTCGGGCAAAACCCAGAGATCCATGTCGCTTTTTGTGCGCCCCGGGCGCAGCGTGTTGATCTGCACCGTACCCGCCGTTGTCAGACCATGCGCGCTCAGGCGGCGCGCGACTTCCTGGAGCAGCAGGTCGGTTTCGCCCTCGGGGCCAGCAGAAATATAGCCGAGCTTCATGGCAGCCTCTCAGGTCGATGCGTTATGTTTCGACAAGTATATCGAACCTTTCTGGCAGGTAAAGCCTCAGCGCTGCGCCAGCGCGTCCCGCAGCACAGAAAGCACCATATCCGGTGGCACATCATCGGCCACGAAAGCCTCACCAATGCCCTGCGCGAGGATGAAGCGCAGCTTGCCGTCGACCACTTTCTTGTCCTGGCCCATCAGGCGCAAGAGCCCCTCGGCATCGGGAAGATCGCCTTCGATATCAGCGAGATCGGTCTTCATCCCCATCGATTTAAGATGGGCACGGACCCGGCTCGGCGCCTCCTGGGCGCAAAGGCCAAGCCGCTGCGACAGCTCGAATGCCAGCGCGCAACCGATGGCCACGCCCTCGCCATGCAAAAGCCGGCCGGAATAGCCAGTCGCGTTTTCCAGCGCGTGACAGAAGGTATGTCCCAGATTCAGAAGCGCGCGCTCGCCCTCTTCGGTCTCGTCGCGCTCGACGATGCCGGCCTTCATCTCGACCGAACGCGTCACCGCCTTCAGCCGCGCCTCGCGGTCGCCGCGCGCCAGCGCCGGACCTTCAGCTTCCAGCCATTCAAAGAACAGCGGGTCCCCAAGAAGGCCGTATTTCACCACCTCGCCATAGCCCGCAAGGAAGTCGCGCGGCGTCAGCGTTTCCAGCACACCGATATCGGCCAGCACCAGCGAAGGCTGGTGGAAAGCGCCGACCAGGTTCTTGCCCTGGGGCGTGTTGATCCCGGTCTTGCCGCCGACGGAACTGTCGACCTGGGCCAGCAGCGAGGTCGGGATTTGCACGAATCGAACGCCGCGACGCAGCACAGCCGCAGCGAAACCGACGAGATCCCCGATCACACCGCCGCCAAAAGCGACCACGACATCCTTGCGCTCGACCTTTTGTTCCAGCAGCCATTCTACGGTCTGCGACAGCGAACGCCAGGATTTGGTCGCCTCGCCCGCCGGCAGCGCCATATGGGATATTTCGATGCCGACAGTGGCAAAACCGGCCCTGAGCCGTTCCAGATGCAGCGCGCCCACGGTCTCATCGGTGACCACGGCCAGCTTCTTTCTGCGCAGCATCGGCAGAATTGCTGCGCCAGCATTATCGATCAGGCCAGGGCCGATCCGGACCTCATAGGAGCGCTCGCCCAGATTGACCGGCACAATATTCAACATGTTCTTCTCCGGATTCCCGTCAGAGTTCTTCCAGCACATCGGGGCGCATCACCAGCGCCTCGACCACCCGCGCCGCCATCTGTTCGACCGTAAGGCCGGCTGCCGAATCCACCGCCAGATCGGCAAGCTGGTAAGACGGCTCGCGCGCGGCACAAAGCTCCATGAGCGTCTGGCGCGGGTTGGCGGTGCGCAGCAAGGGCCGCGTGGTCTTATGCCGCACGCGCTGCCACAGGACTTCGGGCTCGGCCTTCAGCCAGACCGAGATCCCGTGTTCCGCAATCTGGTCGCGGTTGCGGACAGCCAGAAATGCGCCGCCCCCGGTCGAGAGCACCGCAGGGCGGCCGCGCAACAGCCGGCCGATCACCTCGAATTCGCGGTCGCGAAAGAAAGGCTCGCCATCGCGTTCAAAGATCTCGGCAATGCTGCGATCTGCGGCTTTGACGATTTCTTCATCCGAATCGACAAAGGGCACTTTCAGCAGTTTCGCCAGCGCCGTTCCGACGGCGGTTTTCCCCGCCCCCATCATACCGACCATGGCGACGGTCTTTTTCAGTCGATACATTGCCTTCACCATCGCGTGAACGCGGCGGGGATCACGGTAAGCCGCCGCGCTTTTCGTTCTCCAATGGCGTGATCTTGGCCGGAAAGCCATATATATTCACCCGGCGGGCAGACGATCAGGCGGGAAAAGGACCGGATCGGCAGGAATTACCTGTCCGCGAGGCAGCGCTGAGACAGGCGAATACAAAGGGACTGGTTTATGGGGCGGATTATCAAGGCATTGCTGGTTCTGGCGATTCTCGGCTTTGCGGCGCTGGCCGCCTATGCCTATCTCGTCGATATGACACCGACACCGGCCGAAGTGACAAAACCTGTGGTGCTGGATGCGAGTTGATCGCTTTTGCGCGCTGCTGCCGCGGGCGATTTCCCGATCCGCGCCGCATCCCGGCGCCGGGGGGGCGCTGCGCCGGCTGATGGCGTCGGGGGTAGTTGGCCTCGCCTGCAGCATGGGCGGCGCTCCGGCTTTTGCGGCCGGTGATGATCCGCTCTCGGCGATCGACTGGCTGTCGCAATCGGTCAGCACGCCGGGCGCAGGCAAAGCGGGCAAGCTTCCCGGTCCGGTCAAGACCATCGAGCCACCGGTGACCAGCGAAGGCGCGCTGCCGGTGACGGTGTCCTCGACCTCGCTCGATATCCCGTCGCCCGATTCCGTCGGGCTGATTTCACCATCGGTCTCGGGCCTGCCGCGCAATCTCTGGGGCGCGGGGCTCTCGGATGAGATTGCCCGCGCCGTGATCCGCGACCGGATGGAAAGCCTGCCGGCGCTGCGCCAGCTTTTCCTGACCATGTTGCTGGCCGAGGCCGATCCGCCGATTGACGCCGGCAATGACGGGCGCCTTCTTCTGGCCCGGATCGACAAGCTTTTGCAGATCGGCGCGCTGGAACAGGCGGCGGCGCTGATCGACATTGCGGGGGATGGGACGCCCGATCTGTTCCGCCGCGCTTTCGACATCGCGATCCTGACCGGGCGCGAGGACAAGGCCTGCGAGAGGATGCAAAAGGCCCCGGGGCTGGCCCCGACGCTGCCGGCCCATGTCTTTTGCCTCGCGCGTGGCGGGGAATGGGATGCAGCCGCGCTGACCCTGACCAGCGCCGATGCGCTTGGCGATGTCGACAAGGCGCAGAGCGCGCTTTTGTCGCGTTTTCTCGACCCCGACCTGTTCGAGGCCGATACTGTGCCCCCGCCGCCAAGCCCGGTGACACCGCTGGACTGGAAGCTTTACGAAGCGATTGGCGAGACCATTCCCACCGGGCGGATGCCCATCGCATTCGCCTATGCCGAGATCGGGCCGCAATCGGGCTGGAAGGCCCAGATCGAGGCCGCCGAGCGGCTGACCCGCGCCGGCACCATCGCGCCCAATGTCTTGCTTGGGCTCTATACCGAACGCGACGCGGCAGCGTCGGGCGGGGTCTGGGACCGGGTCGATGCGTTCCAGGCCTTCGATGCAGCGATGCAGTCGAAAGACAAGACCCGGATTGCGGCGGCATTGCCGCCGGTCTGGGCGAGGATGCAGGAAGCCGAGCTCGAAGTGCCTTTCGCCTCGCTTTACGGGCCGGCGCTTGCCGCGCTGGATCTGCCGCCGGATGTCGCGCGGATCGCCTTCCGCATCGGATTGCTGTCGCCGCAATACGAGACCATCGCCAGCGCGCATAAGGCGCTGGACGAGACCGAGATCTTCCTGACAGGGCTGGCGCTTGGCGATATTGCCGGGCTGCGCGCGCCGGACATGATGGGCCGCGCCATCGCCCCGGCCTTCCTGACGCCGGAACTCTCGGATGAGGCGCGTATGCTGCTGGAAGGGATGCGGCTCGGCGAGGCGATTTTGCTGGCAATCGAAGACATCCAGCGCGGCGTTGACGGAAATGTCTCGGGGGTAACGCGCGGGCTGTCGCTGTTGCGCAAGGTGAAACTGGAGAATGTCGCCCGCCGCACCGCGCTGGAACTGATGATCCTCGAGCGGCGGGGCTGAGCCGATGGCAGGCCCGACAGCTGGCGCAAAAGGGATGAAGCCACCGGTCAATCCGGCCTGGCGCTGGATCTCGACCTTTCTCGATGCGATCGCAGCCGAAGCAGGCGCGGCACGCAATACCAGCCTTGCCTATGGCCGCGACCTTAAGGATTTCGCCGAATGGGTCGCGGCCGGGGGTCATGATATCGCGACGCTCGACCGTATGACCATCGAGGCCTATCTGGTCCATTGTGACGCCCAGGGGCTTTCGGCCGCGACACGCGCGCGACGGCTCTCTTCGATTCGCCAGCTTTACCGCTTCGCCTTTGAGGAAGGCTGGCGCGAGGATAATCCCGGGCTGCGGATTTCCGGCCCCGGCAAATCGAAAAGCCTGCCGAAGACGCTTTCGGTCGAAGAGATCACCCGGCTGCTGGATGCCGCAGCCGGACATGGCCGCACACCGGCAGACCGGCTGCGCAATACTGCGCTGATGGAGCTGCTTTATGCCACCGGAATGCGGGTGAGCGAGCTGGTGACCCTTCCCCAGGCGGCAGTGCGCGGCAATCCGGCGATGATCCTGGTCCGCGGCAAGGGCGACAAGGAACGGATGGTGCCGCTCTCGCCGCCGGCGCGCGCGGCTGTTGCGGACTGGCTGACCGCGCTGGATGCGCGCGAGGCCGCACAGAAAGCCGCAGGCCAGCCGGTATCGAAATACCTCTTCCCGGGGAGTGGTGCGGACGGGCATATGACCCGGCAGAGCTTTTTCGTACTGATCAAGGCGATGGCGGTTGCCGCCGGCATCTCACCGGTAAAGGTGACCCCGCATGTGCTGCGCCACGCTTTCGCGACGCATCTGCTGGCAGGTGGTGCCGATCTGCGGGTCATCCAGACCCTTCTCGGTCATGCCGATCTTGGCACCACCGAGATCTATACCCATGTGCTGGAAGATGAGCTGAAGGACCTCGTGTTCAATCATCATCCGCTGGCGAAACTGCCGGGAAAACCGGGCTGAGCCGCCGCAGCCAGCCGCCATCGCCCCCCGACAGAGGCGCTGAAACCCGGCACTTCAGTGTGTTCGTGCCACAGGCCGGGCCCTGCCCCCTGGCGAATTTGATCCTGATCAATTCATCGTTGCGGCCCTTCGCCGCGCCCGCTAAACACGGATCAGCAAGGGAATGAGGCCCCAGCCACAGGCGTAAGCCCGGGCGTGGGGCCGAAGTGCAATAGCGGGAGACGCCTATGGCGGATGCAGCCATCCACGGGCATGACCATGACAAGCGCGGATTTTTTGTCCGCTGGTTCATGTCCACCAACCACAAAGATATCGGGATTCTCTATCTGTTCACGGCGGCAATCGTCGGGCTGATCTCGGTCATCTTCACCGTCTATATGCGGATGGAGCTGATGGAGCCGGGCGTACAGTATATGTGCGCCGAAGGAATGCGTCTGACCGCAGCGGCGCCCGGAGAATGTACTCCGAACGGCCATCTGTGGAACGTGACCGTCACCGCGCATGGCATCCTGATGATGTTCTTCGTGGTGATTCCGGCTTTGTTCGGCGGTTTCGGCAACTATTTCATGCCGCTGCAGATCGGCGCGCCGGATATGGCGTTCCCGCGCATGAACAACCTCTCTTACTGGCTCTATGTTGCAGGGACCGCGCTGGCCGTGGCCTCGCTCTTTGCGCCGGGCGGTGACGGGCAGCCGGGATCGGGCGTGGGCTGGGTGCTTTACCCGCCGCTCTCGGAAAAAGAAGCCGGTTTCTCGATGGATCTGGCGATCTTCGCGGTTCACCTTTCGGGGGCGTCCTCGATCGTGGGCTCGATCAATATCATCACCACCTTCCTCAATATGCGCGCGCCTGGCATGACCATGCATAAGGTGCCGCTGTTCGCCTGGTCGGTCTTTGTGACCGCCTGGCTGATCCTGCTCGCTTTGCCGGTTCTGGCCGGTGCGATCACCATGCTCTTGACCGACCGGAACTTCGGCACCTCGTTCTTCGTGCCCGAAGGCGGCGGCGACCCGATCCTCTACCAGCATATCCTGTGGTTCTTCGGCCATCCGGAAGTCTATATCATCGTGCTGCCGGCCTTCGGCGTCATCTCCCAGGTGGTTGCGACCTTCTCGAAAAAGCCGGTCTTCGGATATCTGCCGATGGTCTATGCGATGGTCGGGATCGGTGTTCTGGGCTTCGTCGTCTGGGCTCACCACATGTATACCGTCGGCATGTCGCTGTCGCAGCAGAGCTACTTCATGATGGCGACCATGATCATCGCGGTGCCCACCGGCATCAAAGTGTTCAGCTGGATCGCGACCATGTGGGGCGGCTCGGTCGAGTTCAAGACGCCGATGCTCTTCGCCTTCGGCTTCCTCTTCCTCTTCACCGTCGGCGGTGTGACCGGTGTGGTCCTGTCGCAGGCGCCGCTGGACCGTGGCTACCATGACACCTATTACGTCGTGGCCCATTTCCACTATGTGATGAGCCTTGGTGCCGTGTTCGGGATCTTCGCTGCCGTCTATTTCTGGATCGGCAAGATGTCGGGTCGGCAATACCCGGAATTCGCAGGCAAACTGCATTTCTGGGCGATGTTCATCGGCGCGAACCTGACCTTCTTCCCGCAGCACTTCCTTGGCCGTCAGGGCATGCCGCGCCGCTATATCGACTACCCGGTGCAGTTCGAATACTGGAACTACATCTCGTCGATCGGTGCGTTCATCTCGTTTGCTTCGTTCCTCTTCTTCATCGGCATCGTGTTCTACACCCTGCTTGCAGGCCGCCGCGTGACCGAGAACAACTACTGGAACGAATATGCCGACACGCTGGAATGGACCCTGCCCTGCCCGCCGCCGGAGCATACGTTCGAAACGCTTCCCAAGCGTGAGGACTGGGACCGTTCGCACAGCCACTGAGCTGATGTGACACTCCTGAATCTGAAACGGCCCCGGAGATATCTCCGGGGCCGTTTCATTTCGGACCTTTGCCTTTGGCGGCGACGCGGTTTATGCGACAGATCAGACGATCAGGCATAAGTTAAGTTCGGATCCACCATGCCCTATCACTGGTCGCGGCCCGCAGACGGGCCGGAACATCTGCACCTGGTGCCCTATTCCGCGCTGAGCCGGCCGGGCTTTGCCTGGTTCATCGGCGCCACTGCCCTGCTGGTCGCCCTGCCCCTGCTTTCTGTAATTGCGACGCCGGTCTTCTGGGGGCTGCTGCCATTTCTTCTGATCACACTGACGATGATCTGGCTGGCGCTGAAACGGTCCTGGAGCGACCGTAGTATCACCGAAGATCTGCAGCTGAGCCGCGACCATATCAGCCTCACCCGGCGCGGCCCGCGTGGCCGGCTGCAAAGCTGGGAGGCCAATCCCTATTGGGTCAGCGTGCATCTCTTTCCAAATGAGGGGGAACACAGCGGGCCGGTGCCGGATTACCTGACCCTGCGCGGCGGAGAGCGCGAGGTTGAGCTCGGCGCTTTCCTCACCCCCGAAGAACGCCGCCGGCTGGCGCAGGAGCTGCGCGAGGCACTGGCCCGCACCAGAGCTGCCGGCCGGGTCTGACCGACCGGGCCCGGGCCTGGCTCCGACCCTGAACCTGGCCTCAGGCCAGCTTTGCGCGGATCGTGGCGCCGACCTGCGCGAAATCCATCTGGCCGGTGTATTTCTCTTTCAGCTCCGCCATCACCCGGCCCATATCGCGGATCGAGGTGGCGCCAAGCGCGGCGATGGTCTGGTCGATCACCGCCGCCGCCTCTTCAGGCTCCATCTGGCGCGGCAGGAATTCCGAGATCACCTTCACCTCGGCCAGTTCCTTTTCTGCCAGTTCCAGCCGGCCGCCTTCCTCATAGATGCGGGCGGATTCCTGGCGCTGTTTCACCAGCTTGCCCAGGAGAGCCAGCAATTCACTGTCGGCGACCCCATCGTCGCCACGCCCCTCGCCGCGCGCTGCAATGTCCCGATCCTTGATCGCGGCATTGATCAGCCTCAGCGTCGAGGTCCGCGCAGAATCGCGGGCCTTCATCGCCTCTTTCATCGCCTCATTCAGGCTGTTACGCAGGCTCATCGCGGGGCTCCTCTTCGGTCCGGTGTCTAACCTGCCATGCGGCGCCGATTCCGGCAAGTCACCACCTCTGAACCAAGACACTGATTTTTCACAACAATATCAAAACCCCCAAAGCCTTGACCCTGCCCTGGCAGAGGCATAGGTTGCGCCCGTTTAGCCAGCATACCAGAATCCCCTCACGCTCCGGAGCCAATCATGCCGCATGCAGCACCCCGTCCTACTGCCTGTCTTGTGCTGGCGGATGGCACGCTCTTTTATGGCTACGGCTTTGGCGCGACCGGCGAGACGGTGGCCGAACTCGTGTTCAACACCGCGATGACCGGGTACCAGGAGATCATCACCGATCCTTCCTATGCGGGCCAGGTCGTGACCTTCACCTTTCCCCATATCGGCAATACCGGCATCACGCCGGAGGATGACGAGACCGTGGCCCCGGCGGCGGCGGGGATGGTGGTGAAATGGGATCCGACCGAGCCCTCGAACTGGCGCGCGACCGGCGATCTGCAATCCTGGCTGGCAAAAATCGGCCGCATCGGCATCGGCGGCATCGACACCCGCCGCCTGACCCGCGCCATTCGCCAGCAAGGCGCCCCGCATGTGGCCCTCGCCCATGACCCGGAAGGCAGGTTCGACGTCGGGGCGCTGGTGGCGAAGGCCCGCGCCTGGAAAGGTCTTGTCGGCCTCGATCTGGCAAAAGACGTGACCTGTCCGCAAAGCTATACCTGGGATGAGAAACGCTGGGCCTGGCCCGAGGGCTATACCAAACGCACGGCTCCCGGCCCGAAAGTCGTCGCCGTCGATTTCGGTGCGAAGAAAAACATCCTGCGCTGTCTCGCCTCGACCGGCTGCGAGGTCGTGGTGCTGCCGGCCTCGGCCACGGCCGAAGATGTTCTGGCGCATAAGCCGGATGGCGTGTTCCTGTCGAACGGCCCTGGCGACCCGGCTGCGACCGGCGAATATGCTGTGCCGATGATCAAAGGCGTTCTTGAGAAAGACCTGCCGGTCTTTGGCATCTGCCTCGGCCATCAGATGCTGGCGCTGGCGCTTGGAGCCCAGACCCGCAAGATGAACCATGGTCACCACGGCGCCAACCATCCGGTCAAGGATCTGACGACGGGTAAGGTCGAGATCACCTCGATGAATCATGGCTTTACCGTCGATGCCGATACCCTGCCCGAAGGCGTGATCGAGACACATGTCTCGCTGTTCGACGGCACCAATTGCGGTATCGCCATCAAGGATCGCCCGGTGTTTTCGGTGCAATACCACCCCGAAGCCAGCCCCGGCCCGCAAGACAGCTACTATCTCTTCGAGCGTTTCGCCGCCGAGATGAATGCACGCCGCCCCCTCTGAAGATGCAGGCTCAGTGTTTTTTGAATCAGTCCAGTCAGGCTTAATTGCCCGTTAACCGATCCTTGCGCAATCTCGGGCCCGGAAGTGACCCGGGATGCGCAAGGCGATGACAGTTCGGCATTTGATCAGTATCGGTGGCGCCTCCGCCTTCGGCCCGGGGGTGGAAGCTGCGGCCTGGCTGAAATCGCGGTGGAAAGATCCCCTGCGCCGGTCCCCCCTGGTCGACCTGTCGCGGCACCTGCCTGACCAGAGCCAGTCTCACCAGGAACGACCTTACCAGGCTCTGCCTTCACAGGACAGCGCGCCCGCTGGCGCCGCCACCAGATGTCCTGCAGAGGGGCCGGATTCTTTCGCGATTTCACTGCTGCGCCATGGGCTGATCCGGCCCGAACAGCCCGGCTCTGCGGCATCGGCGCGGCTCCAGCCCGCGTCAGGCGACGGCTTTCATCCCCATGGCACCCTGGCCGAAGATGATCTCCTCGCGGCAGCCCGCGACCATTTCGGTGCGCCTTTTGTCGATCCGCTCTCCCCCCCGCCCGAAGCGGCCGCGATTGACCGGCTCGGGCCTGGTTTCTGTCAGCGGCATGGCATTCTGCCCTTACGGCGCGCCGGGGCGGTGACGGTGGTGGCGACCTCGCGGCCCGAGGCTTTCGCCCGGCTGCGCCCGGTGATCGAGGCACAGATCGGCCCGGTGCTGATGGCGCTGGCGCCAGCCGCGCGCATCGCCCGGGCGCTCACGCTGGTGCGCGGCGCACAGATCGCCCATGCCGCCGAGACCAGGGTGTCGGCCGATCTCTCCTGCCGCGACTGGGGCGGGATCGGGCTCAGGCTGATCGCCGCCGCAATGGCGGCCTCCCTTCTGGCAAGCGTCGCGAATTTCCCGATCAGCACCGGGCTTGCGCTGTTGTTTCTGGCGCTTGGCTCGATGGTGCTGTCGACGCTGTTGAAACTGGTCTGCGCGATCGCCACCCTGCGTCAGCTCCCCGCGCCCCCGCCCCGCCTGGCGACCGGACCGCTGCCCCGGGTCTCGGTCCTCGTTGCGCTCTACCGCGAAAGCGACATCGCGCCGCGTCTCGTGCGGCGGCTGTCCCGGCTCGATTATCCCCGCGACCTGCTTGAAGTGGTGCTCGCGGTCGAGGCGGAAGACCATTCGACCCGCGCCGCTCTGGAAAACGCCGGACTGCCGGCCTGGATGCGGATCGTTGTGGTCCCGCCGGGCCGGGTTAAGACAAAGCCGCGCGCGCTGAATGTGGCGCTTGACCACTGCCATGGCACGATTATCGGCGTCTATGATGCCGAGGATGCGCCCGAAGCCGATCAGATCCGCCGCGTTGTCGACCATTTTCGCCAGAGCGATTCGGGTCTCGCCTGCCTTCAGGGGGTGCTGGACTATTACAACCCGGCGACCAACTGGATCGCGCGCATGTTCACCATCGAATATGCCGCCTGGTTCCGGCTTATTCTGCCTGGCGTGGCGCGGCTCGGGCTCATGGTGCCGCTCGGGGGAACAACGTTGTTTTTCCGCCGTGACGTGCTGGAAGAGCTTGGCGCCTGGGATTCGCATAATGTCACCGAGGATGCCGATCTCGGCATCCGCCTGGCGCGCGCCGGCTACCGCACCGGCCTGTTGTCAACGGTCACCCGCGAAGAGGCGAATTGCCGCCCCTTCCCCTGGATCAAACAGCGCTCGCGCTGGATCAAGGGCCATATGATGACCTGGATCGTCCATATGCGCAGCCCGTGCAGCCTCTGGCGCGAGGTCGGAACCCGCGCCTTCCTTGGCTTTCAGGTGATGTTCCTCTGCGCCGCGCTGCAAACCCTGCTTGCGCCGCTGCTCTGGAGCTTCTGGATCATCGCCTTCGGCCTCACACATCCCCTGGCCGAGGCCCTGCCCCCCGGCCTCACCTGGGCAATGCTGGGGGCTTTCCTGTTTTCGGCTGCGGTCGATTTCACCCTGGGCTGGCTGGCGCTGAAACAGGCCGGGCACAGGATCTCGAAATTCTGGGTCTTCACCCTGCATTTCTACCAGCCACTCGCGACCTTCGCCGGCCTCAAGGCGCTGTGGGAGCTGATCAGCCGCCCCTTCTACTGGGACAAGACCAGCCACGGGATCTTTGACACTGTCGAAGCGGCAGGCACATCGGGGCGAAAAAAGCCCGTTGGCTGAAGACCCCGCATTGCGACATCAGCTTTCCCGGCCCGCCGGGCTCCCGGCTCAGCGCAGTTTCAGCTCGCCCGCCTCAACCCTCAGCCGCGTCTCGAAGGCCCGGCTGATATGGGTTTTCAAAGCCGTCCAGGCGCTGTTTTCGTCACGCGCCGCAATCGCCGTCACAATCGCCTCATGTTCCGTAAGGGCAACCCCGTCCCGCCCTTCGGCGGCGAAAGAGGTCTGCGCCATTAAAGCCATCGAACGGTGCAGAAGATCCAGTTGCTGCACCAGAAACCGGTTATGGCTGGCAAGATGGATCTGCCGGTGAAAGCGCTTATTCGCCCGGCTGAGCGCCGCCGGATCACCGCCAAGCAGCGCGCGGTCATCGGCAACCATGCTTTGCAGCACGCGAATCTCTTCTTCAGTCGCGTGCCGCGCCGCCAGCCGTGCGGCAAGACCTTCGAGTTCCGTCCTGACCGCGTAAAGCTCTGCCAGCTGATTATGGTCCAGCGTCGCCACGATCAGGCTGCGCCCGTCGCGTTTCAGCATCGATTGCGTCTCAAGCCGCTGCAACGCCTCGCGCACCGGGGTCCGCGAGACCCCGAATCGCTCGGCAAGCTCGCTTTCGACCAGCCGCTCGCCAGGGCGGAATTCTCGCGCTTCGATCGCTTCAAGGATCAGCGTATAGGCGTCTTTCTGCACTGGACCCGCTCCTGTTCGCGCATCATCGCGGCGCTATGACGACGCCCCGGGGCCAGCACAGCCGACCAGAAAGCGCGCGCCCCGCAACCCTGGCCGGGAACCCTAGAGGCGGGAACGGCGGCAGGCAAGCCCGCCTGGTCCCGAAGCGCTGCGGCTGCGCGCAAGTTCCGGCTGCATCCCACTCGCGTCCATGCTAAGAAAGCCCATGCCAAAAGA
Organism: Pseudogemmobacter sp. TB195; assembly: GCF_058313095.1. NCBI lineage: Bacteria > Pseudomonadati > Pseudomonadota > Alphaproteobacteria > Rhodobacterales > Paracoccaceae > Pseudogemmobacter > Pseudogemmobacter sp. TB195. The sequence continues at coordinate 70,871 of NZ_JBZEGG010000003.1, read as the reverse complement.
AGCTTTCAACAATATCAGCACCTGGGTCTTTGACCTCGACAACACGCTTTACCCCGCCGGGGCCTGCCTCTTTCCCCAGATCGAGCGCAAGATGACCGATTGGGTGATGCGCAATCTTGGCCTTGACGAGGCCAGCGCCAATGCGCTGCGCCATGGGTACTGGCAGGAGTATGGCACCACGCTTGCCGGCCTGATGTCCGGCCATGATATTGATCCGTCAGACTTTCTGGCCTTCGTGCATGATATCGACTTCTCGGGCCTGAGCCGCGACAATGCCCTTGCCCGCCGGATCGCCGCTCTGCCCGGGCGGCGCATCGTTTTCACCAATGCCGACACGCTTTATGCCACCCGCGTGCTGGAGCGGCGCGGGCTTTCAGGCCTGTTCGACGCGATCTATGGCATTGAAGAAGCAGGATATTTGCCGAAACCGCGCCGCGATGCCTTTGACTGTATCGTCCGGCTTGATGGGTTCGACCCCGGCCGAGGCGCGATGTTCGAGGATGATCCGCGCAACCTGCTGGAGCCGCACCGGATGGGGATGGCCACGGTTCTGGTCGCCCCCGAGCCGCTGGTTGAGGACCACATCCACCACAATACCGGCGATCTGCGTGACTTCCTCGACAGGCTTGCGGCCGGCTGAACGCGGCCCGGAGGAGCAGACGGGACGCGAGGCAGATTGCCGCAGTGCGACACCACGCCCCGCCCCTCCGGCCTTTCCCGCGGATGAAGGCCCGATAAAAATGCGGTATGTCCCAATCAGTCATTGAAGATACGGCTTTCGCCCCCTCCCTGTCCGGGGCGGCCAGAGCCGTCAGAGGGATCCCGCCATGTCCGACAGTCTCACCCTTACCTCCCGCCCGGCACGCCGCAGCCTTATCAGCCGTATCCCGCTGATCGGCCGGATCGCCCGCGAGATTGACCAGGATGTGAATAATTTCTTCTGGCTCCTGCCGGTCGTCATCCTTGGCCTCGTGCTTGGCATCAACTTCTGGGGTATGGCGGCGCTTACGATGCTGGCACTGGTACTGGTGCCGGTGGTCTTCGCCTTTTTCATCGCCATTTCCTGGCCCTGATGCGCCCCCTTTAGCCGCCCGCCCGGGCGGCATCCTGTCCACTGGCCTCTCTGTCCACTGGCCCCTCGCGGGCCAAAGGCGTAGACTGGGAGCCGAAGCAGCCAGAAGGCCACAGGGGATGAAACCGGCATGAAACGCGCGGAAACCGGAATCCTGATCTCGGGCGGCGGTATTGCCGGGCTGACGGCGGCTGCAGCTTTTGGGTCGGCCGGGTTCGAGGTGATCTGCGTCGATCCCGCGCCGCCGCCGCAATCCGAGGCGGCAAGTGATGCCGATCTGCGCAGTACCGCCTTTTTGCAGCCCTCGGTTTCAGTGCTGGAAGAGGCCGGGATCTGGCAGCATCTTGCCCCCCATGCGGCGGCATTGCAGGTGATGCGGATCGTCGATGCCGGAAAGGCAGATGCGGGCTGCACGAATGCGACGGCCCGCATCATCCGCGATTTCGACGCGACTGAGATTTCCGACCAGCCCTTCGCCTGGAACCTGCCGAACTGGCTTTTGCGCCGCGAGATCGCCGCGCGGCTGGCCGAGCTCCCGAATGTGACCTTCCGCGCGGGGATTGGCACAAAAGGCCTGATGACCCGCGACAGTGAGGCGCTGGTCACGCTGAGCGACGGATCCCAGGTCGCGGCGCGGCTGTTGATCGCGGCGGACGGGCGGCATTCTGCGATGCGTGAGGCGCTGAATATTCCGGTCAAAACCATTCGTTACGGGCAAAAGGCGCTGGTGTTTTCGGTCACCCATGACCTGCCGCATGACAATGTCTCGACCGAGGTGCATCGCTCGGGCGGGCCGTTCACGATGGTGCCGCTGCCCGATCGCGACGGGCGCCATGCGTCTTCGGTTGTGTGGATGGAACAGGGGCCCGAGGCCATGCGGCTTGTCGCCCTGCCCGAGGCAGAGTTCGAGACCGAGATGAATGCACGCTCCTGCGGTATTCTGGGCGGGATGCAACTGGCGACAAGACGCCTTGTCTGGCCGATCATCAGCCAGGTGGCGCAGCGGCTTTCGGGACAGCGCAGCGTGTTGATGGCCGAAGCCGCGCATGTGGTGCCGCCCATTGGCGCGCAGGGGCTGAATATGTCGCTGAAAGATCTGAGGGTGCTGCTGGATCTTGTTAAAGGATCTGGCGGCGATCCGGGGGTGCAGAACGTCCTGGATGCCTATCACCGGGCGCGGCACGGCGATATCACGCTGCGGGTGGGCGGCATCGACATGCTCAACCGCGCCTCGATGGCTGGCGCACCGGCGCTGCGCGCCCTGCGCAGCGGTATGCTCGGGATGCTCTATGCGCTGCCGCCGGTGCGGCAGGGTCTGATGCGCGCCGGGCTGGGTGTGTCGTGACGGTTGACCCTGGCCCAAGCGAGGCGTAAGCAAGGCGCGTGGCGATTTGTTGACCGGATTGCGGGCCACGTTAAATAAGCCGCTAAAGAGGTGACGGGACGTCTTCGCCCTGCCGCGCTTTCCGGTCATTGGATTAGCTTATGGCCCGGGAGCCTTGTGCTGCGATGACGAACTGGAAGACACGCACCAAACTTGTCCATGAAGGCAGCCGCCGCAGCCAGTACGGCGAGATGGCCGAGGCGATTTTCCTGACGCAGGGCTTCGCCTATCCCGATGCCGAAACCGCCGAGGCGCGGTTCATCAAATCGGGTGCGGATGAATTCATTTATGCGCGCTACGGCAACCCCACCACACGGATGTTCGAAGAGCGGATTGCGGGGCTTGAGGGCACCGAAGACGCTTTCGCAACCGCCTCCGGCATGGCAGCGGTCAATGGCGCGCTGACCGCGCTGCTCAGGGCCGGGGATCATGTGGTCTCGGCCAAAGCGCTGTTTGGGTCGTGCCTTTACATCCTTGAAGACGTGCTGACGCGTTACGGGGTGAAGGTCACTTTCGTCGACGGCACCGATCTGGCGGCCTGGGAGGCCGCCGTGACGCCGGAGACGAAGGCCGTCTTCTTCGAGAGCATGGCGAACCCGACACTTGATATCGTTGATGTCAAAGGGGTCGCCGAGATTGCGCATAGTCACGGCGCGCTGGTGATTTGCGACAATGTGTTCGCGACGCCGATTTTTTCGCGCGCCGTCGATCTGGGCGCCGATGTAGTGATCTATTCGACCACCAAACATATCGACGGCCAGGGCCGCGCGCTTGGCGGCGTGATCTGTGGGTCGGGCGACTATATCCAGAAGGTCGTGCAGCCCTATATGAAACACACCGGCGGCGCGATGAGCCCGTTCACCTCCTGGATCATGCTCAACGGTATGGCGACGCTGGATCTGCGCTGCCGGGCGATGGCGGCTTCGGCGCTGGAGATTGCGACCTACCTGGAAGGCCATGACAAGATTGAAAAAGTGCTGTTTCCGGGCCTGAAATCGCATCCGCAATATGATCTCGCCATGGCGCAGATGGGAACCGGCGGCACGATTGTGAGTTTTGTGGTCAAGGGCGGCAAAGAGGGTGCCTTCCGGCTGCAAAACGCGCTGGAAATCCCGAAGATCTCGAACAATCTCGGCGATGCGAAATCGATTACTACGCATCCCGCGACCACCACGCATCAGCGGCTTTCCGATGAGCAGAAAGTGAGCCTCGGGATCGCGCCGGGGCTGATCCGGTACTCGGTCGGGCTGGAAGATGCGGGCGATCTGATCGCCGATCTTGATCAGGCGCTGGCACTGGTGTGAGCCACTGGCGGCGGGGGCCAGCCCCCCGCCCCTCCGAAGTATTTCGGACAGGAGGAAGGCAGCAGCGTTTCGAGCTTGCTTTCGCGGCGCCAGTGCCTATCTCATAGGCGTCCCGGCGATTTATCATTCCGCTGGTTCATCCGGAAATTGACGGCCCGATGCCCCCGGGAAGGAGGCGCGGCCGGAACCGAAAGGATCTTCCCATGACACGCCATGACAGGATTACCGACCGCGCGCCCTCGCGCGAGGAGGCCGCGGCCGCGCTTTTGACTTTGCGTCGCTGGGCAGAGGAGGCGGGCGAAGAAGAGATCGCAGGGCTTGACCCTTCGATTGGCAACCTGCTGCCCGATCTGTCCTATCCCGCATTGCGCCGCGCCTATCCCGAGGATTTCGCGGTTGACCAGGCCTATCGCGCCACGCTTCCTGATCTGCAAAACGGGCCATCGAGCCTGATCGTCGGCGCGAAGACGCAGATCCAGCACGTGGGGATCTCGAATTTCCGCCTGCCGATCCGGTTCCGGACCCGCGAGGCCGGAGAGGTGATGCTGGAAACCAGCGTGACCGGAACGGTGAGCCTGGAGGCAGAGAAAAAAGGCATCAATATGAGCCGCATCATGCGCTCATTCTACGCCCATGCAGAAGAACAGTTCAGTTTCGAGGTGATCGAAGCCGCGCTGGAGGATTACCGCCGCGATCTCGACAGTTTCGATGCACGGATCCAGATGCGGTTCTCTTTCCCGGTGAAAGTGGAGAGCCTGCGATCGGGGCTGTCGGGCTGGCAATATTACGATTTCGCACTGGAACTGGTTGATCTGAATGGGGAACGTATCAAGATCATGCATCTTGATTATGTCTATTCCTCGACCTGCCCCTGTTCGCTGGAATTGTCAGAACATGCGCGGCGCACGCGCGGCCAGCTCGCAACGCCGCATTCGCAGCGCTCGGTCGCGCGGCTGTCTGTTGTGGTGAAGACCGGCGAGATGCTCTGGTTCGAGGATCTGATTGATCTGGCCCGAAAGGCGGTTGTGACCGAGACCCAAGTGATGGTGAAACGCGAGGATGAGCAGGCCTTTGCCGAGCTGAACGGCGCCAATCCGATCTTTGTCGAGGATGCGGCGCGGTCTTTCTGCGAGGTTTTGCGCGCGGATCCGGCGATCGGTGACTTTCGCGTGATGGCGAGCCATCAGGAAAGCCTGCATTCCCATGATGCGGTATCCTTGCTGACCGAGGGGCCGACATTCGCGGCCACCAGCCTTGATCCGCGCCTGTTCCAGTCGCTGTTCCATGTGGGGTAGAAGATGATCCGCCGTTCCGTCCTGGGCCTGCTTGCCGTTCCGTTCATCATGCCGGCGGTTCTCAGGGCGGAGGGCGCGACGGCCGGCCAGAAGATCGCGCAGGCGGCCGAGGCACAGGAAGGCGTCGTGCGGATATATGATCCTGCCTATGTCGCGCTGGATTTTCCCGGCGGTGATGTGGCGCCGGATCGTGGGGTCTGCACCGATGTACTGGTCCGGGCGCTGCGGGTGGCCGAGAGCATTGACCTGCAAGTCGCGATCAACCGCGATATGAAGGCGGATTTCGCGGCCTATCCGAAAAACTGGGGCCTGACGCGGACCGACCGCAATATCGACCATCGCCGGGTTCCCAATCTCAGGCGCCTTTTCGAGCGGGTGGGCGCAGAACTGCCGGTCAGCGAAACCGCGGCCGACCATTTGCCAGGTGATGTGGTGACCTGCCTCATTCCCGGCGATCTGGCGCATCTGATGGTGGTGGGGACCGGCCTCGCCGGACCGCGCCCGCTGATCGTCCATAATATCGGCGCCGGCACAAGGATCGAGGACCGGCTTTTGGAGTTTCGTATGACCGGACGCTACCGGCTGACGCCTCCTGTGCTGGAAAAGCTGCGCCGGCTGAGTGCCTGAGGCCCTGACGTCAGCGGGGGTTTGACGGGGGCGCCGCGCGGGCCTAAGCCTTGCCCCATGATCGACCTCAGACCCGTGGCCTATGTGATCGGACGGATTCTGATCGTCCTCGCCATTCTGATGGTCGCGCCTGCGATTCTCGACTGGCGGTCGGGCGATCCGAATGCGCGTGCCTTTTTGCGGTCTGCTCTGATCACCGGCTTTGCAGGCGCGAGCCTTGCGCTGTCGACGGCGAACAGCCAGACGGCGGCGCTTGGGGTGCGGCAGGCCTGGCTTCTGACCTCGGCGATCTGGTTCATCCTGCCCTTGTTCGCGGGCCTGCCCTATGTGCTGGGAGAGCCCGGTCTGAGCTATCTGCATGCCTGGTTCGAAGCGGTCTCGGGCCTCACGACCACCGGCGCCACTGTGATCACCGGCCTCGATCATCTGCCGATGGGGATGAACCTCTGGCGCGGCATGACGACCTGGATCGGCGGGCTTGGGATCGCCATTATCGCGATGATCTTCCTGCCGCTGATGCGGGTCGGCGGCATGCAGTTCTTCCGCACCGAGGGTTTCGACACCTTTGGCAAGGCCCTGCCCCGCGCCACTGATATCGCGCGCCAGCTGATGCTGATCTATGCCGCGCTGACCCTGACCTGCATGGTCTCATATCTCATGATCGGGATGCCGGCGCTTGGCGCGGTGGTGCATGGCATGACCACGGTCGCGACCGGAGGTTTCTCGCCTTATGACAGTTCTTTCAACAACTTCCAGGGCGCCGGCGAATATATCGCGGTGTTTTTCATGCTGGCGGGTAGCCTGCCTTTCATCCGCTATGTGCAGATGGTGAATGGCCAGCCCTTCGCGCTCTGGCATGATCCGCAGGTCCGGGCCTATCTGCGCTGGCTGCTGAGCGCCGTGATGATCGTCGCGGTCTGGCGGATCCTTACCGCCGATATGGAGATCGAGCCGGCCTTCCGCGAAAGCCTCTTCAACCTGACCTCGATCATGTCCTCGACCGGGTTCTTTTCGGGAAGTTTCCCGTCCTGGGACGGGCTGATGCTGGTGGTCGCGCTGATCATCGGCATCGTCGGCGCCTGTGCCGGGTCGACGGCTTCGGGGCTCTCGGTGTTCCGGGTGCAGATCGCCTTTTCGGTGCTTCGCGCCCAGGTGCGGCGGATCGCCTGGCCGAATTCGGTCGAAGCGGTCAAATATGACGGGCGCACGGTCGAGGATGATCTGATCCAGGCGCTGATCATGTTCATCTCAAGCTATATCCTGATCCTCGGCCTGTTCGCCGTCGTGCTGACCCTTGTGGGGGTGGATCTGGAATCGGCGATGTTCGCGATCTGGACGACGCTTGGCAATGTCGGCTACGGCTTTGGCCCGCTGGTCGAGCACACCGGCACATTCGTCGAATTCCCCGATGCGGCGATTGCGGTGATGGGGCTTGCGATGATCCTTGGCCGCCTCGGGCTGCTTGCGGTGCTCGTGCTGCTTTTGCCGGCATTCTGGCGGGCCTGAGGCGGGCCGAAGGGTAACCGAAGTCACCCCCGCCCGCCTGGCCACCAGCTCAGATCAGGGCTGATCCCAGCATGAGACCAGCACCGTCATGCCGCGTGCTTCGCGGGTCAGGGTCTCGGGCGGCAGGGCAACCGTGCTCATCCGTTCAAGCGGGGTGATACCGGCCTGGGCCAGCACGCCGGCCACCCGCGCCGCATCGGCGGCAAATGCTACATCGGCGGGCAGGTCGCGTGTGCTGTCGCGCAATGCGGGCAGCAACATGCCAAGCACCGCCCCCGATCCGTCGATCACCGCACCACCTGCATCGCCCGGCCGGGTCGCGACCGTCAGGCGCAGCATGCCTGCCGCGCCGTCCAGCCCTCCGGCCTCTTCAAAGGCGCCATGGGTCAGAACCGGCGCCGGCAGCCGCCCCTCATAGGGATAGCCTGCGACCACGACGCCCGCACCCGGCCTTGCCTCGCTGCTGAATTCCGCCACCGCAGGCGGCGCGAGCGCCGTCAGCGGCTGCAGGACCGCAAGCCCGGCGGCCGCATCTTCCACCACCAGCTTCGCCTCGACCGCATGGTCAAGCGTGATGCGGCTGCAGGTTTTCACCGCGTCAACCGTGGTCAGCACCGCCCCCGCTTTCGAGACATAAAAGCCCGAACGGTTGCGGATCGGCTGTTGCACCTCAAGCCCGGCGACAAGGCCGCGCCGCGCCGCCTCATCCAGCGGCACGAGGCCCGGATCAAGCGCCGTGTCGCCAACCGTGCGGAAGCTCGCATCGAGCACTTCGAACACCCGCGCGTCGCGCGTTGCATTTTGCGGTTTGCCGAACGCCATCCAGCCCTTGATCAGCCCGCCCGAAAGCCTGGCCCAGGCGCGGCCATCCTGATCACCGGCCTGCCCCGACAGCCGGATCTCGGTATCGCTGCGCTCGCGCGCGCCGCCCGCAGGCATTGCGGTCAGCGAACTGATCACCTCGTAAAGCCCGCCAAGACTGCTGGCATCCCCCGGCTGCGAGATCAGCACAATCGACAGGCCCGAGCCGTTTTTCTCGCGGAAGTGTACGAAAGGCGGCTCGTAACGGTCGAATTCCACCAAAGAGAGTGGCAGGGTCGCGTCAATGCCGCTTTCCTGTTCCTCGACAAGGGCAAAGCCAAAAGCCGCAACTTCGCCCTGATGCGCCCCGACGAGAGCCGCGCGCTGTGCCGTGGTCAGGATGCCGCTTGCCTCATGCCCGCTGGCCGCCTGCCAGGCCGCCATCGAGTTGCGGGTTCCCGGCCCGAACGCGCCGTCGATGCCGCCATTGTAGAACCCGAACCATTGCAGCGCGACCTGCAATTCCTTGCGCTGATCCAGGTCCAGCGCCGCCTCGGAGGCCCGGGCCTCTGCCGGTGTCTCTTCGATAACCGCAGGAGTGGTCACCGGCTCCGCCACCGGCCCGGCGATCACCACCTCTTCGGGAAGCGCGTCAGGAGCCAGCCCGGCGGCCGGATCAGGCAGCGCCTCAGCGGCGACTTCCGGCTGCAAGACACCCTCCGGCATAGACCCCTCTGGCACAGCATCCACTGGCGGCCAGAATTGCGCCCTGAACTCTGCGCCATCGGTGATGTAGCTGTCGGCCGGGATCCGCGCGCCCGATTTCAGCGCCGAGAGCACCGAGCCCACCTCGGCCCCGTCATAGGGGCCAAGCACCACGCCATACCATCCCGATGGCAGGCCAAATCCCCAGACATTTCCGAATTCCGCGCCGAAAGCCGCCGCGCGTTCACTGGCCCGCGCAAGACCCGGCAGCGCCTCGACCTGGATCCAGCGCCGTTCCTGCGCCGCTGAGGGCGCAGCAAATGGCACTGACAGCACCATTGCGGCTGTCGCGGCAGTGATCACCCTGAAGGGCGCAACCAGAGATTTAAAACGGGAAATGATCATACGGTCTCGCTGCTTCCGGCTGGCCGGGGGCGAGGCCACCCGGACATCACATCGTTCCTCACATCTGCGTAACCAATACCCGGCCCACGCCCGAGAACAAGGGCCAGAGGCATGCGAGCGGCCCTGCTCCCCAGCTTGTGACCGGCCTTTCAGCGCTGTGCTGCCATGGGTGCAAACTGCCGTGGGAACGCGCGCGGGCAGATCAGTCTGAGATCCCGGGCCCCGGGACCGTTGCGGCCCAGGACCCGGCCCGCGTCTTTTCCGGCGCGTCTTTCGATCCCTGGCGCATGAATGTGGTTACGGCAAGGGCTCCTGCATTCCTCGTTCTCAGCCCTTGCCACCGGGACCTGCCGACCCTGTGGTTCCCCGGTAGCGCGCGCATTTTAGCGCCACCTTCCCGAGGGAAGCTCTGTTCAGGTTAGCGAAACCTTACCGGCCCGGTCGTCGCACAGGTTTGGGCTGGCATCCGGGCGCGGCTCGCCCCATATTTGGCACCATGAGCCTGCCCCCCGGTTTCCTTGATGAATTGCGCAACCGCGTCTCGCTTTCCGCCGTGGTCGGCCGGAAGGTCACCTGGGATATGCGCAAATCGAATATGGCCAAGGGGGACTGGTGGTCGCCCTGCCCCTTCCATCAGGAAAAATCCGCAAGCTTCCATGTCGATGATCGCAAAGGGTTTTATTACTGCTTTGGTTGCCATGCGAAGGGGGACGCGCTGACCTTTATCAAGGAAAGCGAGAATCTCGGTTTCATGGAGGCGGTGGCAGTGCTGGCCTCCGAGGCCGGCATGCAGATGCCCGAGCGCGACCCGCGTGCGGCCGAAAAGGCCGACCGGCGCACGCAGCTGATCGAGGTGATGGAAGAGGCGGTGAAATGGTTCCGCCTGCAGCTGAAGACCCAGGCCGCCTCTGACGCCCGCGCCTATCTGGCGAAACGCGGGCTTTCCGAACCTGCCCAGGACCGCTGGGAGATCGGCTTCGCCCCCGATGGCTGGTCGGGGCTGTACCAGGCGATGACCGGCCGGGGCATCGCGAAAGAGCTGCTGGTCGATGCCGGGCTCTGTACGACCTCGGCCAAAGGGAAAGAACCCTATGACCGGTTCCGCAATCGCATCATCTTTCCGATCCGCGACGGGCGTGGCCGTGCAATCAGCCTTGGCGGGCGGGCGATGGACCCGAATGATCAGGCGAAATACCTCAACGGCCCCGAGACCGAGCTGTTCGACAAGGGTCGCAGCCTCTTTAACCATGGACCGGCGCGCGAGGCCGCCGGCAAGGGCCAGCGCCTGATCGTGGCCGAAGGCTATATGGACGTGATCGCGCTGTCCGAGGCCGGGTTCCAGGCGGCGGTGGCGCCTCTGGGCACGGCGGTCACGGAAGACCAGCTGCGGCTTTTGTGGCGGATCTCGGATGAGCCGGTGATCGCGCTGGATGGCGACAAGGCGGGGATCCGGGCGGCTTTGCGGGTGATCGACCTTGCGCTGCCGCTGCTGGAGGCGGGCAAAGGGCTCAGATTTGCGGTGATGCCGGACGGCCTCGACCCGGACGATCTGATCCGGGCGCGTGGTGCACCTGCGCTGCAGGAGGTGCTGGACGCTGCCCAGCCGATGGTGCGGCTGTTGTGGAACCGCGAAACCGAGGGTCAGGTTTTCGACAGCCCCGAGCGCAAAGCGGCGCTGGACAAAAACCTGCGCGCGGCGCTGAAACGCATCCAGGACCCTTCGATCCGCAGCCATTACGGCGAGGATATCAAGGAACTTCGCTGGGAACTGTTCCGCCAGGGCCGCCGTCCGGCGGCGCGCGCACCAGGACGGCCATGGCAACCAGGCCCCCGGGGCCAGATGCGCGGTGGCAAGTTCGTGCCGCCCGCGCTGCCTGCAACTGATGCGGCAAAAAACTCGGCGCTGGCGGGTACCGAGGCGGATCTGCTTTATCCCAGCCGGGTCTCGGACGGGATCCGCGAAGCGGTTGCTTTGGCGATTCTGATGCGTTTTCCGGGCCTTGTCGCGCGGTTTGAAAGCGACCTGGAACGGCTGGAGCTGAGCAGCGAGGCACATTTCCGGCTGCGCAACCTGATCCTGACGCATTTCCATGCCCCCGATTGCCGCGCGCTGATCGAGACCGACAGCCCCGGCCTTCTTGACGAGCTGACCCGCAGTAACCATGTGCGTTCCAACCCCGGTTTGCAACCGAAGGCAGATGAGGACTTCGCGGCTGCCTGTGTCGAAGAAGCGCTGGCGCGGCTCCAGGCCGATCGCGGTCACCGGGTTGAACTTGCCGAAGCGGTCGAGGACCTCTCTGGCCTCGTGGATGAGGGTCTGACCTGGCGGCTGTCAAAGGCGGCAGAGGCCAAAGTCAGCGCCAGCCGGGGGCCACAGGACCAGAAAACCGAATCGGTTATTGCGCCAAATGGCGTCGAACTGGACCGCGAGGAGCTCGACAGACGCCAGAAATTGTTCGATTCGATTGATTTCAGTGCCGGTGGCAAGGCCAGACCGGGCTGACATGTATGATTCGCCCTTTCCCCCGCTGTGATTCGCGTTATTGATTCGACTAAAAGAAGCGCGATTCGCACCATCCCCACAGGAGCATCCATGGCCCTCAAGGAAAATGACGACGTTAAGCAGGATGGCGACGAGACTGATATCTCGCTCGACATGTCGCAGGCTGCCGTCAAGAAAATGATCGCCGACGCTCGTGAGCGCGGCTATATCACGATGGAACAGCTCAACGCCGTCATGCCGCCCGATCAGGTCTCCGGGGACCAGATCGAAGACGTGATGTCGATGCTCTCGGAAATGGGCATCAATGTCGTTGAAGATGACGAGGCCGAGGAAGCCGAGGACGGCGGCACCGGCTCTGAGCTGATCGATCCCGGCGCAGCCCCCGGCTCGCGCGAAGTGGCCCTTGCGGGCCCTGCCGCCGAGACGCTGGACCGCACCGATGACCCCGTGCGGATGTATCTGCGCGAAATGGGCTCGGTCGAGCTTTTGTCGCGCGAAGGCGAGATTGCCATCGCGAAACGGATCGAGGCCGGTCGCAACACGATGATTGCCGGGCTGTGTGAAAGCCCGCTGACCTTCCAGGCGATCACCATCTGGCGCGACGAACTTCTGTCCGAAGAGATCCTCCTGCGCGACGTGATCGACCTCGAGGCGACCTTCGGGCGCAATCTCGATGGCGACGAAGAGCTTGAAGGCCCGCCGCTTGACGAAATGGGCGTGGTCTCGGCCGATGCCGCGCCGCGCCGCGCGTCGAACGAGCCCGAGCTGGATGCCGACGGCAATCCGATCTCGCGCGAAGACGTCGATGACGAGGATGACGACGGCTCGAACATGTCGCTGGCCGCGATGGAAGCGACGCTGCGCCCCAAAGTGCTTGAGATCCTCGAGCAGATCGCGGCCAATTATGCGCAGCTTTCCGAGATGCAGGAACAGCGGATGGCGGCGACAATGTCGTCCTCGACCCGCTTTACCACCACCGAGGAAGGCGCCTATCAGAAGCTGCGCGGCGAGATGGTGTTGCTCGTGAACGAGCTGCATCTGAACAACAGCCGGATCGAAGCGCTGATCGACCAGCTTTACGGCATCAACAAGCGCATCATGTCGATCAATTCCGGCATGGTGAAGCTGGCGGATGCCGCACGGATCAACCGCCAGGAATTCATCGCGGAATACCAGGGCTTTGAGCTCGATCCGTCCTGGGTCAGACGCATGGCCGAGAAAGCCGGCCGTGGCTGGCAGACCCTGATCGAGAAGAGCCTCGAAAAGGTCGAAGAGCTGCGCGCTGACATGGCCCAGGTCGGCCAGTATATCGGCGTCGATATCGGCGAATTCCGCCGCATCGTGAACCAGGTCCAGAAGGGCGAGAAAGAGGCCCGCCAGGCCAAGAAGGAAATGGTCGAGGCCAACCTGCGTCTGGTGATCTCGATTGCCAAGAAATACACTAACCGCGGCCTGCAATTCCTGGATCTTATCCAGGAAGGTAACATCGGTCTGATGAAGGCGGTCGATAAGTTCGAATATCGCCGCGGCTATAAGTTCTCGACCTATGCGACCTGGTGGATCCGCCAGGCGATCACCCGGTCTATCGCGGATCAGGCCCGCACGATCCGTATCCCGGTTCATATGATCGAGACAATCAACAAGCTGGTCCGCACCGGCCGCCAGATGCTGCACGAAATCGGCCGCGAGCCGACGCCGGAAGAGCTGGCCGAAAAGCTGCAAATGCCGCTTGAGAAGGTCCGCAAGGTGATGAAGATCGCCAAGGAGCCGATCTCGCTTGAGACGCCGATCGGCGACGAGGAAGACAGCCAGCTTGGCGATTTCATCGAGGACAAAAACGCGGTCCTGCCACTCGATTCGGCAATTCAGGAGAACCTGAAAGAGACCACGACAAGGGTGCTGGCCTCGCTGACCCCGCGCGAGGAACGTGTGCTGCGGATGCGCTTCGGCATCGGCATGAACACCGACCACACGCTGGAAGAGGTCGGCCAGCAATTCTCGGTGACCCGCGAACGGATCCGGCAGATCGAAGCCAAGGCGCTGAGAAAGCTGAAACATCCGAGCCGCTCGCGGAAACTCCGCAGCTTCCTCGACCAATAAGAAAAGGCGCCCCGAGGGGCGCCTTTTTCATATGGCGGCGGTCAGATCGACAGCCGGACCGGCATCGCGCCGGGCATACCACTCTGTGTGCCACGTTCGCGGTAAGGCGTGGTGTTGTAATGCGCCCGGTAGCATTTCGAGAAATGCGAAGGGCTGGCAAAACCGCAGGCCAATGCCACATTGATCACCGACATATCGGTCTGCATCAGCAGGTTGCGCGCTTTGGAGAGCCGCAGCTCCATATAATAGCGCTTGGGGCTGCGGTTGAGGTAACGGCGGAACAGGCGCTCCAGCTGCCTCGTGGACATCCCCACGCGCTCGGCCAGATCGGCGGGCGAGAGCGGATCTTCGATGCTGCCCTCCATCATCTGGATCACGAGGCTCAGCTTCGGATGCCTGACCCCGATCCGGGTCGGGATAGACAGGCGCTGCGTATCCTGATCGGTGCGGATCGTCGAATAGATCAGCTGGTCGGCGACGGTATTGGCCAGCGTCTCGCCATGATCTGCCGCAATCACCTTCAGCATCAGATCAAGCGACGAGGTCCCCCCCGCTGTCGACCAGCGATTGCCATCCATCACAAAGACCGATTTCGTCAGCCGAACCTCTTCGAAATCCTCAAGAAAACCGTCCTGGTTTTCCCAATGGATCGTGGCCTTCTTACCATCCAGCAGACCCGCCTTCGCCAGCGCCCAGGCGCCGGTGCAAAGCCCGCCGATCGTCACCCCCCGCCGCGCCTCGCGCCGGAGCCAGGACAGCACGGCTTTAGACGTCGCCTTCTGCACGTCCAGACCACCGCAAACCAGGATCACATCTTCGCGGTCGATCTCTTCAAGGCCGATATCCAGCCGGAAGGCGGTATCATTGGAACAGGTGGCCGATGCGCCGCCCTCTCCCGCCAAAACCCAGGAATAGATCTTGCGCCCGGCAACCCGGTTTGCGATGCGCAAAGGCTCGATGGCCGAAGCAAAGGCCAGCAGCGTGAACCTGTCCAGCAGCAGGAACACGAATCTCCGGTTGCCACCACTGCGCCCGGCCGCGTTTCCGGCACCAACACCGGCACCGGCACCGGCACCACCGAAAGCACTGTCAGCCGCACCGCCAGTGGCAGGCTTTGCTGCTCCTGACTGTTGCACCTTGCTCTCGGGGCTGGGCATCTGCGCTGACCTTTTCTCAATACGACAGATTCATGTCGTTAATCGCGATGGAAGCAGTAATTTTACACTTGTGCAAGAGCGCAGAATTGCATTTGCCCGCCCGCCCGTCGGACCCGCCTCGCTTGCATCCCTGCCGGCTCTCGCGCAAAGTCGCAGCTGTTCAGAACCGATGCAGGAAATGCCGATGTCCGCCCCGATCAGCCTCTATTTCTGGCCCACGCCCAATGGCCATAAGATCGCCATCGCGCTTGAGGAACTCGGCCTGCCCTATGAGGTGAAGCTGATCGATATCGGCAAGGGTGAACAGTTCGCGCCGGACTTCCTGGCGATTGCGCCGAACAACCGTATCCCGGCCATTGTCGATCCCGACGGCCCTGACGGCGCGCCGGTCTCCGTCTTCGAATCCGGTGCCATCCTGCAATATCTCGCCCGCAAAACCGGCAAGCTCTGCGGCAGCTCCGAACGCGAGAGGATCCAGGTCGAGGAATGGCTGATGTGGCAGATGGGCGGCGTTGGTCCGATGGCAGGCCAGGCCAATCACTTCCTGCGCTACGCCCCGGAAATGGATCCGCCCCAGGTGCTGCCCTATGCCCAGGACCGCTATCGTCGCGAGGTCGGGCGCCTTTACGGCGTGCTTGACCGCCGCCTCGCTGACCGCGCTTTCGTCGTCGGTGACAGCCTCTCCATCGCCGATATCGCGATCTGGCCCTGGGCGCGCGCCTGGGAGAAGCAGCAGCAGCAAATCGGCGACAAGCCGCATTTCAAAGCCTGGCTTGACCGCCTCGCGGCGCGTCCGGCCTTTGCCAAAGGCATCGCGCTTGCCGCTGATGCAAGGCCCGCCACCCTCGACAAGACCGCCATCGAAAACCTCTACAAACGCTGATGTAAAAAGGCCCGGGAACCATATCCCCGGGCCTCCTTTCATCTGTCCATAAATATCCCGGGGGGAATGCCCTTCACGGGCATCGGGGGGCTGGCCCCCCGCTCGCCGCTTTCAGCCCTCGCCGCGTTTTTCATCCTCGGGCTCAATCACATAGCGCCCCAGCATGGTGATCTGCACCATCAGGAACACGAAAAGCGCCGCCGGAAAGGCAAAGGTCTCCAGCGTCACCCAGGCCGCCTCCGACATATTGCGCCAGATCAGCTCATTCGCCACCGCCAGCAGCAGAAACACCAGCGCAAGCCGCCGCGTCAGGATCATCCAGCCCTCATGCTGCATCGGCAGCGCCGAGCCGAGCACCCATTCCAGCCAGCTCTGCCGGCGCAAAAGCCCGATCCCCAGCAGTGCAGCGAATGTCCCATAGACCAAGGTCGTCTTCATCTTGAAGAAGCTCGCATCGTTGAACCAGGCCGTCAGCCCGCCAAAGAAGATCACCACCAGCCCGGTAAAGACCTGCATCCGCGACAATTGCCCGGTCAGCAGCCAGAGCACCGCAATCGAGGCCAGCAGGATCGGCACAAACACCACCGCCGCCACGATGAACCCGGAATATTCCGTGCCGCCGATCAGATATGTCTCATCCTTGATCCACATATAGATCCCGAAAAAGAGCACCGTCGGCCCCAGCTCCAGCACCTGTTTCAGCACAGGATTGATCGCTTTTTCTGCCATAGTCGCCTTCCACCTGCCGCGTCCGGCAACCGCTCAGCTGCGGTCACCCCGGCGCCAGTCGATATCAAACCGCGTGCCATCGAACAATGGCGCGAGCTCTTTCATCGTCTGCGGCAGGCCCGTCAGCGCAAAACGCGCGAACCGCGCCGCACCAAAACCACTGGCAGAGCGGAACTTCACCACCAGCTTGCCGCGCGGACCAGGCAGATCCGACAACAGCGCCGCCAGAGCGGTCCGCGACGGCGCCGGAAAGGCCGCATCCGGCAGCTGATTGATCGCTGTGCGCAATTCCAGCTTTTTCTCAGCCACCAGCGCCGCGAAATCGGCCTCGCTGTGAACATCGCCATTGTCGGGTATATTGCTGACAAGAAGCGGCAGCATGACCTGCTCGAACAGACCGAAGCTCTTCACCTCAAGATCCAGCTCCGTCAGCGCCGCACTCATAACCGCCATCTGCGCGGTGCCGGGCGTCGAGAGATCAACATTCTTCAGCCGCGCCCCGAACCGGATGCGGGACGCCTCCCCAAAGGTCAGATCAAACCGGCTTATCTTTGCTTCTTTCTTCGACTTGTCCCAGGCCGCGGTCAGATCAAGCGTCATCGCACCGACCCGCGCCTGCGCGCCGAGCAGGTAATCTGTCCGCGCATCCCCCAGCTTACTGGCAAAGCGCATCCCAGCAGCCTCGACCACAAGATCGGCAGAAGGCATCTCGCCCTTGCGGTCCCAGGCAAGAAGGCTGCCAGAAATGATCACGCTATCGGCATAAAAATTCGGCGCATTTCGCCGATCGCCCCGGATCACAACCTCTTCAAAGGCGCAGCCACCATTTGTCCTGCTCTTTGAACCGGCGCTGAGCGTCAGCCCGCTGTTTTGCAATGCAAGCTGGAAATCCGCCAGTGCCGCGGCACACTCGTCGCCCGGGATTTCCTTCCCCTGCGCCTGCCCCGGCAGTTCCGCAAGCCCAAGCCAAAGTCCGATAAGCGCAGGAAGCAGATATGAAGCGCTCAGTCGTGATCGGCGAAGCGCGGTCGCATCAGCGGCAGGTTTGCGACCAGAGAACACTTTGTAAAACATCACCACTTTCCCGGTCTGGCGCCGCCGCGACCGGCGCTATTTCTCCAGCCCGACCAGCGCCCGGGCAAAGTCATCCGGATCGAAGGGAGAGAGATCGTCGATCTGTTCGCCAACGCCGATCGCATGGATGGGCAGGCCGAATTTATCGGCCAGCGCGACAAGCACACCGCCTTTTGCCGTGCCGTCAAGTTTGGTCATCACGAGGCCCGAGACATCGGCAATTTTGCGGAAGATATCGACCTGGGTGATGGCGTTCTGCCCGGTGGTCGCATCCAGCACCAGAAGAGTATTATGCGGCGCGGTCGGATCTTTTTTCTTCAGAACGCGCACGATTTTCGCCAGTTCCTCCATCAGATCCTGGCGGTTTTGCAGCCGGCCGGCGGTGTCGATCATCAAAAGATCCGCGCCCTCCTCCTGCGCGCGGCCAAGCGCGTCAAAGGCGAGGCTTGCCGGGTCCGAGCCTTCGGGTGCGGTCAGAACCGGCACCCCGGCGCGCTCGCCCCAGACCTTCAGCTGCTCCACTGCCGCTGCGCGGAACGTGTCGCCCGCCGCGATCACCACTGTCTTGCCTGCCGCGCGGAACTGGCTTGCAAGCTTGCCGATGGTCGTCGTCTTGCCAGAGCCATTCACGCCCACCACCAGCACAACCTGGGGCTTTTTCGCATAAAGCGGCAGCGGTTTCGCGACCGGCGTCATGATCCGCGCGACCTCACCGGCAAGGGCCTCTTTCAGCTCGCGGGTCGAAACCTTCCGGCCAAAGCGCCCCTCGGCGATATTGGCAGTCACCCGCACCGCCGTATCCACGCCCAGATCTGTCTGGATCAGCAATTCCTCAAGGCTTTCAAGCATCTGGTCATCAAGCACCCGGCGCGGCTCTGCCGCCTCGCCCCTGCCGAAAAGACGCCCGAGAAGGCCAGGTTTTGCAGGCTCTGCAGCCGCTTGCGGCACCACAGGAACCAGCGCAGGAACCACCTCTGCGGCCGGGCTGACAGGGACCGGCGGCGCGATATCCACCGGCGCCGCGCGCTCAGGTGCATCCGGTGCGTGTTTTGGCGAAATGGCCTCCGCCTGGGGAAGGCCGGTCGCGGCAGCTGCCGGTTGCTGCTCCTCTCCACCCGCGGCCGCTTCAGTCTGACCCTGGCCCGCATCTCCCGCATCCGCGTGATCCGCACCTTCCTGGACCGCCCCGTCCTGAACAAGGGCATCAAGCCCCTCGCCGATCTTGTCGGATGAGCGGAACAGCCGGTCCTTGAGCTTGCGGAAGATCGACATGGCAAAACCCTTCATTCTGTCGTGTTTTACCTGGTCATTTTGACCTGTGAAGTAAAGGGCATTGGGTCTGCGCCAGACAGTCCTGGCCCTGGTAACCTTCGCGCCCGCCTGTCGCCCCCGCCTGGCCCGCGACACGGCGCGGCCTTTTCCCTGCCCGGGTTTCGTGCTTCGGTGCCGCTATCATGTCTGACCCCGATCTCCTCTCGCCCCCTGCGGCGCCGATCCCGATGCTGGCCTTCGCCCTGGCCGCCGCGACGCCGGTGCCGCTTCTGGTCATTGGCGCCTTCATGGGCGGGGCCTGGCTCTGGGCCGGGTTCCTTTACATGGCAGTTCTGTCGGTGCTGCTTGATCAGCTGATCCCCTGGGTCGCGGGCGCGGGCGAAGAGGGCCAGGAGTTTCCCGGCGCCGATGCGCTTCTGGCCGGGATCGGTTTGTCAGCTCTCGTGCTGCTGCCGGTGGCGGTCTGGGCAGTTGCCGGAGCTTCCGGCCTTTCCGCCGGCCAGCGGCTGCTCATGTTCTTCGGATCGGGCTTCTGGCTCGGTCAGGTCGGCCATCCGGCGGCGCATGAGCTGATCCACCGGACCAGACGCCCGCTTTTCCGTCTTGGTCAGGCCTTTTACGCCGCGATCCTCTTCGGCCAGCATGCCTCGGCGCATCGCCTGGTGCATCACCGCTTTGTCGCGACCGACCAGGACCCGAATTCCGCCCGCGAAGGCGAGAGCTTTTACCGCTTTGCCCCCCGCGCCTGGATCTGGTCTTTCCGTCTGGGCCGGCAGGCGGAAACCGATCTGCGGGCAAGGGCGCAATCGCGTCAGGGCCTGCATCCTTACGCGATCTATGCTTTGGGGGGCGTGATTTCGATGGCGGTTGCTTTTGCTGTCGCAGGCCTTGCCGGCATCCTCGCATGGGTCCTCCTGGGGGTTCACGCCCAGATGCAGATCCTCGTCTCGGATTATGTGCAGCATTACGGGCTCAGACGCCGCATTCTTGAAAACGGCCGGCCAGAGCCGGTCGGGCCGCGCCACAGCTGGAACACCGCGCATTGGTTCAGCTCGGCCATGATGCTGAACGCGCCACGCCATTCTGACCATCACGCCCATCCCACGCGCCCCTGGCCCGCTTTGCGCCTGCCCGAGGCCGATGAGGCACCGCGCCTGCCCTGGCCGCTGCCGGTGGCCTGCACGCTTGCCTTCCTGCCCCGCACCTGGGCGCGGGCCATCCGGCCGCATCTGAAACGCTGGCGTCAAAGCGATACGGGGCCCGGGGCAAATCCCGGGGTAACAGATGCCTGACTGGCATATTCCGCGAGCCTCTGGCAGGTTTCGCCCCAGGACGGACCCGGCCCGGCAGATCCCCCCGCCGCCAGACCGCGCTAAAGGAGTTCAGATGCGTTTCACCCCTGCCCTTTCCCGCAGCCTCGGTCTCGTTTTCGGGATCGCCTTATTCCAGGGCGTCGCTCAGCCTGGCGCGGCAGACACGGTCACCCCCATGACCGCAGCGGAATTCAACGCCTATGTCGAGGGCAAGACGCTCACCTGGTCGCAATATGGTTCGATCTTCGGGATCGAGGAATATCTGCCCAATCGCAAGGTGCGCTGGAAGACCTCGCCCGATGAATGCCAGTATGGCAGCTGGTTTGAACGTGAGGGCCTGATCTGCTTTGTCTATGAATACGGGGTTGGCGAGCATTGCTGGACCTTCTGGACCGAAGGGGACGAGCTTCGCGCGCGGTCGGCCAATGGCTTTGAGGGATCAGAACTGACCGTGATCAATGAAACGCCGGAGCCGCTGGCCTGCCCCGCGCCGGATGTGGGGGTGTAAAATGACGACAACAATCCGTGGCATGACGCCTTTTCTGGCCGTCCTGGCCCTGCTGGCCGCCCCGGTCATGGCCCAGGACGGGGGTGCACAGCAATTTCAGTCGCCGCCCCAGGCCGAGTTCGGCGATGAGGCGCCCGAAGGTCTGCCCGATACCGCCCCCGAGGCCGGCGCTGACCCCGCGCTCGACGCGGCGCAGTTTGATGCGCTGACCCGGGGCAAGACCTTCGACACCTATGATTCCGAGAGCGGCCTTTACGGCGTCGAAAGCTTCCTCTCCGGTCAGAGGGTGATCTGGCGTGACGCCGAACGCTGCATGCATGGCAGCTGGGACCAGGTCGGCGACAACATCTGCTTCCTTTACGAGGACAAGCCAAATCAGCCGGTCTGCTGGACCTATCATGACCGCGCCGGCTGGATTCTCGGGCGCTATGAGGGGCTTTATGAGCTGCCGCCGATCATGCTCTACCCTGCCCAGGGGCCGATCTCCTGCCAGTCCTATCTGGGCGCCTGATCTGGCCTGAAGCAAAGGCGGGGGCGCTCAGAAAAGCGATCCCTGACCGCCGCCTTCCGGGCCATCGCCGCGCGGTTTCGCCGGTTTTGCCGGCCGGGCCGGGGCGGCTGGTGCCGGAGCCGGTCGATCTGTCGCGCCCGCCCCTGACGGCCCTGCAGGCGTGAACCTTCCGGCTGCGAATTCGATTTCAAGATGGGCGGCCTGGCGCGCCGCATCAGCACTGGTCACGACATGGCCATCGCCCCAGACCACCGCGAAGCCGCGTTTCAGCGTCTCGCTATAGCCAAGGCTCTGGCGGGTCCGATCCAGCCGCTCCAGCGTCTCGCGCGCGCGGGCGATGCGCTGGCCGGGCACGGCATCAAGACGCAAAGAAACGCCTTCAAGCCGCTGGCGCTGTTCGGAAATCCGCCGCGATGCATCCTGGGTCAGCCGCATCAGTGCCGGCTCCAGCCGCGAGGACCATTGTGCCAGCTGCATCTGGGCGCGTTCATACCGGCGGGCAAACCGCGCCTCCAGCGCATCGCCGCGATTGGCAACCGCGGCACGCCGCTCGCGCACATAGCCAAGCAGCAGTCCCGGCTGCACCCGCCCGGCCACCCGCGCAAAATCGCCGCGCCGGCGCGCCACCATCAGCCCAAGCGCACCGCCAAGCCGCCCCGCCGCATGATCGAGCCGCTGTGACGCAAGGCCCGTCAGCGCCTCGGGGCGCGGCAGGGCGCGGGAAAGATCGCTCAGACGCTGCCGCTTTCGCTCGGCCGATTGCAGGGTCGAACGCAGAAGCCGCGACGACAGCCCGTCGAGGCCCGCGATCAGCTCAAGGCGCACCGGAACCGCCAGCTCTGCCGCAGCGGTCGGCGTCGGGGCGCGCAGATCGGCGGCATAGTCGATCAGTGTCGTGTCGGTCTCATGCCCCACCGCCGAGATCAGCGGAATCCGGCTTTCCGCCGCCGCGCGGACCACAATCTCCTCATTAAAGCCCCAGAGATCTTCGAGCGAGCCGCCGCCCCGCGCCACGATGATCAGATCCGGGCGCGGGATCGGCCCGCCGGGCGTCAGCGCGTTAAACCCCCGGATCGCCGCTGCGACCTCGGGGGCGCAGCGTTCGCCCTGCACGGCCACCGGCCAGATCAGCACATGGCGCGGAAAGCGGTCGCGGAGCCGGTGCAGAATGTCGCGGATCACCGCGCCCGAAGGCGAAGTTACCACCCCGATCACGCCCGGGAGCCAGGGGATCGGCTTTTTGCGGGCCGGGTCGAACAGGCCTTCGGCCTGCAACATAGCGCGGCGTTTTTCCAGCATCGCCATCAGCGCGCCGGCCCCGGCGGGGGCGATATCATCGATGATCAGCTGATATTTCGACTGGCCCGGGAAAGTGGTCATCCGCCCGGTGGCGATCACCTCCATCCCCTCTTCGGGCCGGACCGTCAGCCGCCCGGCCTGGCCCTTCCAGGTGATGGCCGCGATGACCGAACGGTCATCCTTCAGGTCGTAATAGAGATGGCCCGAGGCCGGGCGCGACACCCGACCGATCTCGCCGCGCACCCGGACCATGCCGAATTCGCCCTCGATCACGCGTTTTACCGCGCCCGAAAGCTCGGAGACGGTGAATTCCGGGCTGTTGCTCGCGCCCTGGCCGGGCTCGCTGTCATCGAAAAGTTCCATAGGGGCAGTTTTGCCCTGCCCCGCGCCGCAGCGCAACAGGCCCCGTCACTCTGGCCGGTCAGAGCCGTCGCCCGAGCCGCGCCGCCTTCTTCGCCTTATCCGAAAGATCACGCATCCTGCGCGCAGTTTCGCGCTCCTCCGGCGTCAGCTCCGCCTCGTTTTTGCCGCGCCGCGCTGCGTAATCGGTTGCCGTGCGGATACCCTTGTTCACCGCTTTGCGCAGGAACATGTTCACAAGCATATTGATCAGCCGGTTCAGATCCATCTCATCCTCCTCGGAGTGGCGCGGCCCGGGCCTTCGGCAGGCTCAGTCCTCGAAAAGCTCGCTCTGGCCGCTTTGCGCTTCATCTTCATCATCATCACGCGGCTGATCGAGGCCCGGCATCGGGCGGTTTTCAAGCAGCCCGGCCGAGCGCAGCTCTTTCAGCCCCGGCAGATCGCGCGCGGATTCGAGACCGAAGTGATCGAGGAACCCTTCGGTCACCACAAAAGTCACTGGCCGCCCCGGCGTCATGCGGCGCCGGCCAAAGCGGATCCATTCCATCTCCATCAACTGGTCGACCGTGCCACGCGACACGGCAACGCCGCGGATTTCCTCGATCTCCGCGCGGGTGACCGGCTGGTGATAGGCGATGATCGCCAGCGTCTCGATCGCCGCGCGCGACAGTTTTCGGGTCTCGACCTGTTCGCGCACCATCAGATGGCCCAGATCTCCTGCGGTGCGAAAGGCCCAGGCATCCCCCACCCGGGCCAGATGCACGCCGCGCCCCTCATAGCGTTTGCGCAGATAGGCCAGCGCCTCGGCCGGATCGCAGCCATGCGGCATGCGTTTCACCAGTTCCGCCACCGTCATCGGCTCGGTCGCGGCAAAAAGCATGGCCTCGACCATGCGCTCCTGCTCGCCCATGGGCGGTGCGTCGAAAAGACTTTGTTCTTCCGGCTCGCGGCTCATTCCGGATCTCTCCGCCGGATCTGGATCGGCGCGAAAGTCTCGCCCTGGCGCAGGGTCAGCTGGCCGCGTTTCACCATTTCCAGCACGGCCGCAAAATGCGCCGCCGTGACCGAACGCCGCGCCATCGGCGTGGTATCCCAGCCCTCGGGCATGAAACCCGCCAGATCCGCCCAGTCGCCGACATAACCGATCAACCCGCGCATCCGGTCCAGCGCCTGTTCCATGGTGAAGACATGTTCACGGTCCATGACAAAGGGGCGAAACTCGTCGCGGGTGCGGATGCGGGCATAGGCGCGCATCAGGTCGAGAAGGTTCGCCTCCCATTGCGTCTTGCGCTGCAATGACACGGTCTCGGGCTGGCCGCGCACAAAGAAATCGCGGCCCTTCTGGTCACGCGCCATCAGCCGCGCGGCAGCCTCGCGCATCGCCTGAAGCCGTTCAAGCTGGAAGGCCAGATGCGCCGCGAGATCTTCGGCGGAGGGTCCCGCCTCACCGGGTTCGGGCGGCAAAAGCAGGCGCGATTTCAGAAAGGCGAGCCAGGCCGCCATCACCAGATAATCTGCCGCCAGCTCAATCCGAAGCTTCGCGGCCTTGTTCACGAAGAGAAGATATTGCTCCGCGAGTTGCAGAACCGAGATCCGCCGCAGATCGACCTTCTGCGTCCTCGACAGCGTCAGCAAAAGGTCCAGCGGCCCCTCGAACCCGTCGACATCAACGATCAGCGCCTCGGCGGCGAGCCGGGCGGCAGGGTCAAGCCGTTCCGGCAGGGACCAGTCTTCGGCCAGAGGCAGCTGTTTCTCGTCACTCATCCATCGGCATCCCGCGACAGAGCAAGAAACTCCGCCCCGAGGCCTTCGATGTCAACCGTATCGGGCGCAACCCGGCGTGACAGCGCCCGCGCCGCCCGCGCCTTTGCGGCCTCAGTCATCTCACCGGCGGCGGTGGCCACCTCCTGCATCTGGGCAAAATCCCCCTTGCAATGCAGCGCGATATCGCAGCCTGCCCGGATCGAGGCACAGGCGCGGTCCGAGAGGCTGCCCGAAAGCGCCTCCATATTCAGGTCATCCGTCATCAACAGGCCGTGAAAGCCGATCTCTTCTCGGATCACCCGGATCATCCCGGGGCTCTGGGTCGCGGGATGATCCGGGTCGTAATCGGCGAAGACGATATGGGCGGTCATCGCCATCGGCAGATCGGACAGCGCGGTGAAGGGCCAGAAATCCACCTCATGCAGCGCGGCGCGCGACGAGGTCACGCGGGGGAGTTCATGATGGGTATCCTGGCGCGCAAGGCCATGGCCGGGCATATGTTTGATCACCGGCAGCACGCCACCGGCAAGATAACCATCTGCCACGGCGCGACCGATCCGTGCCACCGCTTCGGGGCCGGGACCATAGCAGCGGTTCTTCAGGAACGGGTGGGTGTCGGTGCGGGCCACATCGAGAACCGGCGCGCAATTCGCATCAATCCCGACGGCGCGCAGCTCATCTGCGATCAGCCGCGCCATGATCTCCATCGCGCGCGGCGCGTTGTCAGGGCCGATGCGGGCGATCAGATCGAAAGGCGGCTCCCATTCGCGCCAATGCGGGGCGCGCATCCGCTGGACGCGGCCACCTTCCTGGTCGATCAGGATCGGCGCGTCCCGCCCCACGGCGTCGCGCAGGTCTGCGGTCAGACGCGACAGCTGCGCAGGGTCTTCGACATTGCGCGCGAAGAGGATGAACCCGAACGGGTCATAATCACGGAAAAAATCGCGTTCCTGCGGCAGGAGATCCGGACCCGCAAGGCCAAAGATCGCCGCGCCGCGCCCGATTTCGGGCCCTGCCGCCGTGCTCATCTGTGGGTCACCGGGATACAGTTGATCTGTTCCGCCACCGCAGCCGAGCAGAAGCGGCGCGCGTCATCTTCGCTGGCAAAGCCAAAGCCGCGCAGCCGCCAGAAGGTATGGCCACCGCTTTCCGCCGATTGCACCACCATCTGTTTTTCCACCATCAGCGGCCCAAGTCTGGCGGCGATCTTCTGCCATTCTGCCCGGGCCTGCGCCTCGCTGTCATAGGCGCCGAACTGAACCAGGCGCGCGCCGGCTTCGATGGTGGCGGGATCCTTGCCGGCACCCGAAGGCGCAGAGGCAACGGCTGCGGTCTGCATCACGTTTTCGGGCGTGCCGGCTGCGGAGCTGCCGGTTGCAGCTAGTGTCGACGGGCGCGCGCGCGGGCGCGGCGAAGAGGTCATCGCACCGGGCGCCGCCGGGGCCGCAGCAGGTGCCGCCGCTGCGACCAGATCGGCCGAGGCGGTCTCATCCATGCCAAGGGCTTCGGCAAGGGCAAGCGCCACCGCCTCATCCTGGCTGATCGTTGCGGGCTGGCTGTCGGTGGCAAGGACCGGCGCGGCGGGAAGCTGATCGGGGCTGACCTCAAGCGGCAGAGGAGATTCCTCAGCCGCTGACATGCGCGGCGCATCCACCGTTCCGGCTGACGCCAGTGCCGGGGCCAGAGGCGCGACCGCAGGCGCGGCCGAGGCCAGGGCAAGGCCCGCCACATCATCCGCCGCCAGATCGACCGGCGCCGGTGCCAGCACCACGCGGTCCGAGTTCTTGCCGCCATCGCGCGCCGCCACATCATTGACCGCAAGGCCCTGATGATCGACCACCATGCCGCCGCCCTCTTCCGGCGCGGTCCGCATCGGACCTTCCAGCGCACGCACCACCGGCACGCCCCGCACATCGCGTACCGCGAGTTCCCAGCCCCAATAACCAAGCGACAGGACCAGCGCCACCGAGCCAAGCGCGCCGGCCATATTTACCATGCGCTGGCCGCGCGTCAGCGGGATCTGCGGGGCCACATGCTGCTGCATCTGCGGTTCGGACTGAGCCGCGTAGCCGTCATGATCGTCACAGGCCTGAAACGCTCCGCGCCTCGCCATTGCGGCCTGAGGATGTTGCGGTTGCTGTTGCGGTTGTGACTGGGCCCGCGCGGCCTGAAAACCGCCGCGCTGAGCCCCGCCAATACGGGTCGGCCGCATCGGAGCGGCCTCGGAAAAATTGCCCGGCCGCGCCTGTGATGCGTAGCCGCCGTAATCGCCGTAATCAGCGTTTGCCATGCCTGCCCTCTGCGCCTGCTCTCAGGGCTTATAATGCCCTTTGCCTGTTCGTGGCCGATTGCGGGCGCTTTTGGTCAGCGCATCTCTTCAACCGGCGTCACACCAAGGATAGCAAGACCTGCGCAAATGACAACGCCCGTGGCACGCGCAAGGGCGATTTTCGCCTGTGAATCAGCCACTTTCTCCTGCACGAAGCGCAATTCCGTTTCATCATTGCCACGGTTCCACAACGCGTGGAACTCGGATGCCAGTTCATAGAGATAGAAGGCAATGCGATGCGGCTCGTTATTGCGGGCAGCAATTTCTACCAGACGCGGCCATTCGGCGATCTTTTTCAAAAGCCCGATTTCCGCCGGATGCGACAAAGAGGCGTGATCTGCCGCCAGAAGCGTGGTGTCATCGACCGGGGTTCCGGCCTCGCGCGATTTTCTCAGAACCGAATTCACCCGC
The DNA here is from genome assembly GCF_058313095.1 of Pseudogemmobacter sp. TB195. Taxonomy (NCBI): domain Bacteria; kingdom Pseudomonadati; phylum Pseudomonadota; class Alphaproteobacteria; order Rhodobacterales; family Paracoccaceae; genus Pseudogemmobacter; species Pseudogemmobacter sp. TB195. Next base: position 43,559 of record NZ_JBZEGG010000003.1, on the reverse strand, counting down.
GCATTGGCATATTGCACGTAAAAGACCGGATTGTCCTTGGACTGCTCCAGCACTTTTGCGAAATCGAAATCCAGGGCGACGTCATTCTTGCGGGTGAGCATAATGAAACGGGTGACATCGGCCCCCGCCTCTTCCACCACATCGCGCAGCGTGACGAATGTGCCCGCACGCTTTGACATCTTGAAAGGTTCGCCGTTCTTATACAACTTCACCAGCTGGATCAGCCTGATATCCAGCGGCACGCGGCCCCCGGACAGTGCCGCCACCGCCGCCTTCATCCGTTTGACATAGCCGCCGTGATCGGCGCCGAAAATGTCGATCAGCTGATCGAAGCCGCGTTTCACCTTATTATAGTGATAGGCGATGTCGGGCGCGAAATAGGTCCAGGAGCCATCCGATTTCATCACCGGGCGGTCAACATCATCGCCGTGATCGGTCGAGCGGAACAAAGTCTGTTCGCGGGCCTCCCAATCTTCGGGGAGCTTGCCTTTCGGGGGCTCCAGCACGCCTTCATAGATCAGACCTTTGGCGCGCAGCTCAGTGATGGCCGCTTCGATCTCACCGGTGCCGTAAAGCGCCTTTTCCGAGGAATAGACATCCATCCGCACGCCGAGGGCTGCGAGATCCTCGCGGATCATCCCCATCATCGCCTCGGTCGCGAATTCGCGGATATCGGTCAGCCAGACGGATTCCGGCTGGTCGATCAGGCTGGCGCCGTATTTCTCTTTGAGCGCCTCGCCGACCGGGATCAGGTAATCGCCGGGATAGAGCCCTTCGCGGATCTCGGGCTCAAGCCCATTGGCCTCGCGGTAGCGTTCATATGCCGAGCGTGCCAGAACATCGACCTGGGCGCCGCCATCATTGATGTAATATTCGCGGGTGACATCCCAGCCCGAGAAGGCCAGCAGGTTCGAGAGCGCATCGCCCACCACCGCACCGCGCACATGGCCGACATGCATCGGGCCGGTGGGGTTCGCCGAGACGAATTCGATATTCACCTTCTCGCCGCCGCCAATGGCAGAGCGGCCGAAATCAATGCCCGCCGCGAGGGCGGCACGGACGAGACCCTGCCAGACCGCATCATCAAGCCGCAGGTTGAGAAAGCCCGGGCCTGCAACATCGGCGCCGGCAATGCGCGGATCTTCCAGCAGGCGGGTCGCCAGCTCGCTCGCGATCACGCGCGGCTGGAGGCCTGCGGGTTTCGCCAGCACCATGGCGGCATTGGTGGCCATATCGCCATGCGCGGCATCGCGCGGCGGTTCGACCGCGACATTCGAGAGGTCGAGACCTGCGGGCAGAACGCCGTCCTGAGCCATCCGGCCCAGAGCATCCACCACCGCGCCGCGGATATCCGCAAAGAGGTTCATCTGATCAAATCCTGTCCTGATGGATCAGGCATTGCCAGAGGCGGCGGCATTGGTCAAGCGAAGCCCGGGATTTCAGGCCGGGAAAGGGGGCGCTGCCCCCTCGCGGCGGAGCCGCTCACCCCCGGGATATTTAGAGACAGACGAATGGGGTCAGGAGGCGGGCTGGTCTTTCGGGTCTTTATAGACGCCCTGCTCCTTCAGCGCATCCATCACCTCTTTCGGCATATAAGTCTCATCATGCTTGGCGAGAAGCGTGGTCGCCTCGAAGGTTCCCCCAATGAGATTGCCGGTCGCAATGGTGCCGGTGTTTTCCTTGAAGAGATCGGGACGCGGATCCTTGCCGATGTAGCGGACCGGGATCTCGGCGCCGCCATCGGTGATGATGAAATCGAAATGCACGCCGGCGCGGTTGACGATCGAGCCGGTTTTCACAAGGCCGCCAAGCCGGAAGATCTCGGTCTCGGGCGGGGCCTCGGCCAGCACCTGGGTCGGGCTGCGGAAAAAGTTGATGCCGTCTTTCAGGGCGAAGCCGATGAAGATTGTGGCCAGGACCATGGCAAGCGCCGCAAGCACGATGATCTGGATGCGGCGCTGTTTCTTCAGCCCCTTCATCCCCCGGAATTGCGGTTTCGCTGTGCTTTGCATGGCTGTCCTTCCTGCGTCAGGGCAGTGGTGGCAGGTATTGCTTCCCTTTGCCCTGACTTCGATCAAGTCCCCTGAAGGATGTTACGGGAAAACAGGCGCCATCAACAGGCCCGTAGTTTCATCTATCCCAAGCATCAGATTGGCATTTTGCAGCGCCTGACCGGATGAGCCCTTGGTCAGATTGTCGAGCACCGCGATCACCACCACGCGCCCCGGGATCCGGTCGGCGATCACCCCGATATGGCAATGGTTCGAGCCGGCAATATCCCGCGTCGAGGGCAGCGCGCCGAAAGGCAGCACATGCAGGAACGGCTCTGACGCGTAAGCTGCCGCAAGCGCGGCATGGACCGCCTTAGCATCGCCTTTGACATAGGTCGTGGCGAGTATGCCCCGGTTCATCGGCAGCAGATGCGGGGTGAATTGCACCAGCACCGGCCTCCCGGCGATTTTCGAGAATTCCTGATCGAATTCGCCGAGATGGCGGTGTTTGCCGCCCGCCGAATAGGAATGGGTGCCACCCGAAAGCTCGGCATGGAGGAGGTTTTCCTTAAGCGAGCGCCCCGCCCCCGATACCCCCGCCTTGAGGTCGATCAGGATGTCATCGAGGTCAATGACCCCCGCCGCGATCAGCGGACGCAGCGCATATTGCCCGGTTGCGGCATTGCAGCCGGTGCCGGCGATCAGGCGCCCCTTGCGGATGTCATCCCGGTAGAATTCGGTGAGCCCGTAAACCGCCTCTTTCTGCATCTCGACGGCCGTATGGGGCTGGCCATACCATTTTTCATAGTCCGCCGGGTCGCGCAGACGGAAATCGGCCGAGAGATCGACGATCTTCAGATCCTTTGGCAGCTGAGAGATCACCGCCTGGCTGGTGGCATGGGGCAGCGCGCAGAAACAAAGGTCGATCTGAGCGAAGTCGATCTCATCGATCTTCACCAGCCGCGGCAGGTCGAGATGGCGCAGGAAGGGAAACACATCCGCCATCGCCATGCCGGCCTTGCGATCCGCCGAAAGTGCGGTGATCCGCATCTGAGGATGGCCGGCGATCAGCCGGACAAGCTCTGCCCCGGTATAGCCGGAGGCACCGAGAATTGCGATGCGGAAGGTCATGGGCGGTATCCATCAGCAAGGGGAGATTTCTGCCCGCTTTCCTGACGTGATTTCCCACTGTTTGCAATGCGGCATAGCGGCAAAAGAGCGGAGCCCTGCCCCGCATCCCGGAGTATTCAGATTCAAAAGGAAGGGGCAGCAAAATGCCGTATTCCTCTTGAGAAAAACACTCCCGCCGGATTCGCTGCTGTCAGCCCTCGGCGTCGGCGCGGCTCTTGCCCGCCATATCCAGCGCCAGCGTGGCCGCCATGAAGGGATCGAGATCGCCATCAAGCACGCCTTGCGTGTCCGAGGTCTCATGGCTGGTGCGCAGGTCTTTCACCATCTGGTAGGGCTGCAACACGTAAGAGCGGATCTGGTTGCCCCAGCCCGCATCCCCTTTGGCATCATGCGCCTCGTTGATCGCCGCCGAGCGCTTGTCCAGCTCCTGCTGGTAAAGCCGTGCCTTCAGCGCATTCATCGCAATCTCGCGGTTCTGGTGCTGCGATTTCAGAGATGAGGTCACCACGATCCCGGTCGGGAAGTGGGTGATCCTGACCGCCGAGTCGGTTTTGTTCACGTGCTGACCGCCGGCGCCGGATGACCGGAAGGTGTCGATGCGGATATCCTTATCCAGCACCTCGATCTCGATATTGTCATCGACCACCGGATAGACCCACACGCTCGCAAACGAGGTCTGGCGCTTGTCGCCCGACCCGAAAGGCGAAATCCGCACCAGGCGATGCACGCCCGATTCCGTCTTCAGCCAACCGTAAGCATTATGTCCCGAGATCTTATAAGCGACCGATTTGATCCCCGCCTCCTGCCCGGCTTCCTCTGAGAGCATCTCAACGGTGAAACCGCGACGCTCCGCCCAGCGGGTGAACATTCGCGCCAGCATCTCGGCCCAGTCCTGCGATTCCGTGCCGCCCGCGCCTGCATTGATCTCAAGGAACGTGTCATTGCTGTCGGCCTCGCCATTCAGCAAAGCCTCCAGCTCTTTTTGAGCCGCGACCTCAAGCAGCGCCTTCAGCGCATCCTCAGCCTCCGCAACCAGCGCATCCTCGCCCTCGGCCTCGCCGAGCTCGATCAGCCCGAGATTGTCATTCAGCCCGCTTTCGATCAGCCGGTAGCCGTTCAGCGCATCCATCAGCGACTGCCGCTCGCGCATCAGCTTCTGCGCCCGGGCCGGATCATTCCACAGATCCGGCTGCTCGATCAGCGCGTTGAACTCCTCAAGCCGGTGCGGCGCCATCTCAAGGTCGATCCGCTGTGCCAGAAGGCCCAGCGACTTGCGGATCTGATCAACATTGCCTTGCGTCTCGGCGCGCATAACTCACCCTCTCAATCATCGAGCGGCGTCATATCTCCTGGGGCTCTCCGGAACAAGGGGCCTGTGCGCGCGCCCCATGCGACACCACCCCGAGGCGCGGCGCCCGGCGCGCGCGCCTGCCAGGTCAATAGAGCCCGCCCGATGACACCGTGCCGAAATCCGCCTTGCCCGGGATCACCCGCGTCTCGCCCGTCGCGGTTGTGACCGAAGCCGAGCCGCTTTCCGTCTCGCCATAGGCAAACAAGGGCAGGTTCTGGCCCATTTCGAAGCCGCCATCCACCATGGCGCCCAGCCCGAAATCGACATCCGTGCCCTCGCGGAAATATTCCGCCACCACATTCGCGCCCGAAGCATCATCTGACAGCCGCGCGCCGGTGAACCGGTCGATCTTCACGAAATAACCCCCCGGCGGCACTTTGAATTTCGAACCGCCGTATTTCTTCACGACCTCTTTCATGAAATCCTGGAAGACCGGCACGCAAAGCGTCCCGCCATAGGCGCGCGAGCCAAGCGTCCGCGGCTGGTCAAAGCCGATATAGCAGCCCGCCACAATGTTCGACGTATAGCCGATGAACCAGACATCCTTGGCGTCATTGGTCGTGCCGGTCTTGCCCGCCACCGGCACCGGCAGCCTGACCCCACTGCCCGAGCCGCGCTGCACCACACCTTCCAGCATCGAGGTCAGCTGATAGGCGGTGATCGCATCCATCACCCGCTCGCGGTTCGAGGTGATCTTCACCCCGTTGCCCCGGGGAAGATCACCGGCGCCGCAATCCTCGCAAGAGCGTTTGTCATGGCGGTAGATGGTGCGCCCGTAGCGGTCCTGCACCCGGTCGACCAGCGTGGGCTCCACGCGTTCGCCACCATTGGCGAACATCGCATAGGCCGCCACCATCTTGTAAAGTGTGGTCTCCTGGGCACCGAGGCTGTTCGCCAGATGCTGGCCCAGCCGGTCATAGACGCCAAAACGCTCGGCATAGGCCGCGACCGTCGACATCCCCACTTCCTGCGCCAGACGAATGGTCATCAGGTTCCGCGATTGCTCGATCCCGGTCCTCAGAGGCGTCGGTCCGTAGAATTTGTTCGAGGCATTCTTGGGAGTCCAGAGCCCCTGCGGCGTCTCGATCTCGATCGGCGCATCGACCACGATGGTCGCGGGCGTATAGCCGCTGTCCAGCGCCGCCGCATAGACGAAGGGCTTGAACGAAGAGCCCGGCTGGCGTTCGGCCTGGGTGGCGCGGTTGAACACCGAATACTGATACGAGAACCCGCCCTGCATCGCGAGGACCCGGCCGGTATTCACATCCATCGCCATGAAGGCGCCCTGCACTTCCGGCACCTGGCGCAGGGTCCAGCGGATGAACGCGCCATCCGCATCCTTCACCATGCGGCGCACCAGCACCACATCCCCGACCTCGACCAGATCCGAAGCGCGTGTCGCCTTCTTCCCAAGCTTGCCATCGGCCAGGCGCTTCCTGGCCCAGCTCACGTCATCGGCCGGAATATCGCCGGTTTCCGCCACTCCCTCGATGCCGATTGTGGCAGAGCGCTCGCCCAGCGAGAGCACCACCGCCGGATACCAGCCCTCGATATCGCGCGACACATCCGTCGCACTCAGCGCCGCGCGCCAGTCTTCCTCGCGGGACAGCTGATCGGCTGCGATGGTCTTGCCGGTGCCGCGCCAGACCCCGATGCCACGGTCATATTTCTCCAGCGCCTTGCGCAAAGCCGCCTGGGCGATCTCCTGCAATTCCTGGTCAATGGTGGCGCGGATCGTCATGCCGCCTTCAAAGAATTCCTTGCGCCCGAAATCCCGCGACAGCTGGCGCGAGACCTCTTCGGTGAAATAGGTCCGCCCGGGAAGCTCTTGCCGGAAAGACGGAAAATCACCGTTCTGCACGGACAAAAGCGGGGCCTCGCGTTCTGATTTCCAGCTGGCCTCGTCGATATAGCCATTGTCCCGCATCTCGCGCAGCACATAGTTGCGCCGGTCGATCAGCTTCTGGCGATTGCGCACAGGGTGGAAATCAGAGGGCGCCTTAGGCATCGAGGCAAGCGTCGCCGCCTCATGTGGTGACAGCTCGGTCAGGGATTTGTTGAAATAGGTCTGGGCCGCTGCTGCGACACCATATGAATTCTGCCCGAGAAAGATCTCGTTGAGATAGATCTCGAGGATCCTTTCCTTTGACAGCGTCTCCTCAAGCCGTGTGGCGAGGATGATTTCCTTGATCTTGCGCTCGACCCCGGCGGCGCCCTTACGGGTCCCGTCGAGCAGCATGTTCTTCGCCACCTGCTGCGTGATGGTCGAGGCGCCGCGCACATCCTGGCCGCGCGATCTGACCGCCTCGGAAAAGGCGGCGAGCATACCGCCGGCATCATAGCCCTGATGGCTGAAGAAATTCTTGTCCTCGGCCGAAACAAAGGCCTGCTTCACCAGATCGGGAATATCCTCGGCCGAGACAAACAACCGGCGTTCATCGGCGAATTCATCCAGAATCCGCCCCTCACCGGAATAGATCCGGCTGATGGTGGCGGGGGCATATTTCGCAAGGCTCTCATGGCTCGGCAGATCGCGCGAATACATCCAGAAAATCGCGCCAACCGTCAGGGCACCAAAGAAGATGCCAAGCGTGACAGCTGAAAAGATAGCCCCAAAGAAAGAGGCGATGAATCGCAACACTGCTCTGATCCCCGGATGATGCTGCCTTTCCCTATATCAGACGCGCCCCCCCGTCAAAACCCTGGCCATCACCAGATCGTCACCCCGGCGGAAACCGCCCCCCCTGCCCGGCCCGTCACCGGACACAAGGCTCAGTCCCGCGCCGCCCGCAAAGCCGCATCTTCTTTCGCCCAGACAAGGATCCCGTCCCGCATCGCCGCGGCCATCCTGGCCCGCCATTCCGGGTCGGTCAGCCGTTTCAGATCCCGCGCCGAGGACAGAAAGCCCAGCTCCACCAGGACCGAAGGAATATCGGGGGATTTCAGCACCGAGAACCCGCCTTCCTGATGCGGCTTGCGATGCATCCTGAGATCCGCCCCCTTGATCGACGCCTCCAGCGCCGCCACCAGCCGGTCGATCCTCGGCTTTGTCTCGGTCCGTGCCATGTCGATCAGCACCGTCGCCACCAGGTCGTCCTGGGCCGAAAGATCGATCCCTGCCAGCAGATCGTCACGCTCATGCCGTTCGGCCAGCGCCTCCGCCGCCGCATCGCTGGCCGCATCTGAGAGGGTGTAAAGTGTCGCACCATGCGCCTCGCCCTCGGCCAGGGCATCGGCATGGAGCGAGAGAAACAGATCCGCGCCCGCCACCCGCGCCACCGAGATCCGCGTCTCAAGCGGGACGAAGATGTCTTCTTCGCGGGTCAGAACCACTTTGAACCGCTCGTCCCGCGCCAGCAATTCCTTGAATTCACGCGCGAATGTCAGCATCAGATCGGCTTCTTTATGGCCGTCGCGTTCTGCGCCCGGGTCGATGCCGCCATGACCGGGGTCAAGCACCACGATGATCGACCCGCCCGCGCGCCTCGCGATCACCGGAACATCTGCAGGCACCGGCAGAGACCATTCCTCAGGCTCCGGCAGCGCGGTGATCTTTGCAAAATTTGCCGCCGAACTCGGGCTCAGACGAATGGTCAGCCGCGCCGTCTCGGCGGCCCCTGCCCGGCCGGTCTCCATCCCCGCCCTGAGCACCTGCCAGGGCCCGTCCAGCTCGATCACCAGCCGCGACCAGCCGGGACGGAAGATCCCTGCCCGCATCGCACGAACAGGCTCTGCCACCTGGGGCATCCGCTCAAGGCCCGCCCAGTCGACCTCGCGCATATCGAGGATCATGCGCGGCGGGTTATCAAGCATTCTCACCCGCCAGGGCACCGGCTGGCTGATCGACAGATCCAGCACCAGATCGCCGGTTTCCTGCGAAAGCGACGATTGCGCCGGATCAAACCGGGCCAGCGCGCTCAGCACAGGTGTGACCGCCGGTGGGCTGGTTTCAGCCTTCAGCCCAGGGACAGGTCCGCCCGACAGCATAACAGCAAAGGCCACGGCCAAAGCCCGCGCCAGCCTTGAAACTCCCATAGAGCCCGATCCCCGCAACCCGCATCCGGCATCGATCAAAGGCCGGAAAATGTTCCCGTGATTATGGAAAATCCGCCGTGTGAAGTCCATTCACCTTGCGGCCATGAAGCGCGAGAGCCGCGCAAGCCCCTCGACAATATCTGCGGTCGCCCGCGCATAGGAAAAGCGCAGCCACTGCCGGCCCCGGACCGGGTCAAAATCCAGCCCCGGCGTCACCGCCACGCCGGCGTCCTGCAGGATCTCGCTCGCAAATTCCAGGCTGTTTTCCGTCAGGTCAGACACATCGGCATAGATGTAGAACGCCCCATCCGGCGGCGCGATCCGGGTGAAACCGGCTTTCGGCAGGCCTTCCAGCATCAGACGGCGGTTCTCGCGGTAGACGGCGCGATTGGCCTCCAGCTCATCGGTGCAATCCAGCGCCGCCAGGGCCGCGACCTGGGCAGGATGGGGCGGGCAGATGAACATATTCTGCGCCAGCCGCTCGACCCGGCGGATCTGATCCTCCGGCACCACCATCCAGCCGATCCTCCAGCCGGTCATCGAGAAATATTTCGAGAAGGAATTGATCACCCAGGCAGTGTCGCTGACCTCCAGCGCCGAAACCGCCCGCGCGCCGTAATGCAGCCCGTGATAGATCTCGTCCGAGATGAAGGGGATGCCGCGTGCCTCTGCCCAGCTGGTCAGCGCCGCCAGCGCATCGCGGTCCAGCATCGTGCCGCTCGGGTTACCAGGCGATGCGACGATCAGCCCGTCGAGGTCATGGCCGTCAAGATCCGCCGGCACCGGCTGCAGCCGGTTCTCATCCTGCGCCGGGATGCCGACCGGCACCAGCGACAACGCGCGCAGGATCTGGCGATAGCTCGGATAGCCCGGCTCCCCGAGCCCGACCCGCTGGCCGGCATCGAACAGCGCGGTGAACGCCAGCAGGAACGCGCCGGAAGAACCGGAGGTCACGATGACCCGCGCAGGATCGAGGTCGATATCATACCAGCGCCGGTAAAGCGTGGCGATGCCCGCGCGCAGTTCCGGCAGGCCGGTCGCGACCGTATAGCCCAGCGGCTGGTCAAGGGCGTGGATCAGCGCGTCGCGGGCGGCTTTCGGCGCGGGCGTGCCGGGCTGGCCGACTTCCATATGGATGATATGGCGGCCTTCGGCCTCAAGCCTGCGGGCCTGTTCCATCACATCCATCACAATAAAGGGATCGACATCACCCCGCCTGGATCCCTGACTTGAATTGCCCATCCGCTGCCCCCTAAAATGCCGGAAATCACGCGCCAGCCGGCTGACTGGACCCTGCGCGTGCCAAGGTCAACCCGGAAGGATTCCCCCTATGCGCCCCGCCCTCGCCCTTGCCGCGCTTCTGACGGCTGTCTCAGTTCCTGCGGTAAAGGCGGAAAGCCTGAAAGACATGATCGCCGCCGAGCCGGAGGCTTTCAACGACGCGGTGGCCGACTACCTTCTGGCCAATCCCGAGATCATCATCGAGGCGATGAAGGTTCTGCAAAGCCGCGAGGATGATGCCGCCGCCTCGCGCGATATCGACATGCTGGCCGCGAACCGCGATGCGATCTTCAACAATGCCGCCGACTGGTCGGGCGGCAATCTTCAGGGCGATGTGGTGCTGGTCGAATTCATGGATTACCGCTGCGGCTATTGCCACAAGGCCTTTGAAGAGGTCGAAGAACTGGTGAAAAGCGACGGCAATATCCGCTTCGTGCTGAAGGAATTCCCGGTTCTGGGCGAGCAGTCGGTGCTGGCGGCAAAATTCGCCATCGCGGTGAAGATGCTCCATGGCGACGAGGCCTATAAGAAAGCGCATGACGCGCTTTTCGCGATGCGCGGCGATATGACGCCCGATACGCTGACGCGGCTGGCGGAAGGGCTGGGCCATGACGGGGCGGCGCTGCTGGCAAAGGCCGCAACGCCCGAAGTCCAGGCAGTGATCGACGCCAATTACGCGCTGGCCGATACGATGGCGATTAACGGCACACCGACCTTCGTGATCGATGACGCGATGGTGCGGGGTTATGTGCCGCTGGACGGAATGCGCCAGATTGTCGAGCGCCAGCGCAAGGGCTGACCTTCAGACAGCAGATTAAAAAAGCCCCGCAATCCTTTCAGATTGCGGGGCTTTTTGATGTCTGTGGGTTCACTCTGCCGCTTTGATCGTCTCGGCGTCGATCTCGACTGCGCGTTTCTCGACCAGCTCGACGATATGGTCGATCATCTGGTCATTGTTCATCTTATGGCTTTGTTTGCCGGCCATATAGACCATGCCATTCCCTGCACCACCACCGGTAAAGCCGATATCGGTCATCAGTGCCTCACCCGGCCCGTTCACCACACAGCCGATGATCGAAAGGCTCATCGGCGTCTTGATATGTTCCAGCCGGCGTTCCAGCTTCTCGACCGTCTTGATCACGTCAAAGCCCTGGCGCGCGCAGGAGGGGCAGGAGATGATCTGCACGCCGCGCGTCCTGAGGCCCAGCGATTTCAGGATCTCATAGCCGACTTTGACCTCTTCCACGGGGTCCGCCGAAAGCGAGACCCGGATCGTATCGCCGATGCCGAACCACAAAAGGCTCCCCAGCCCCACCGCCGATTTCACGGTGCCCGACATCAGGCCCCCGGCCTCGGTGATCCCGAGGTGAATGGGCGCATCGGTAGCCGCCGCCAGCTGTTGATAGGCGGCGGCTGCGAGGAACACATCCGAGGCCTTTACCGAGATCTTGAATTCGTGGAAATCGTGATCCTGCAGGATCCTGATATGGTCGAGGCCACTTTCGACCATCGCGTCCGGGCAGGGTTCGCCATATTTATCAAGGAGATGCTTTTCCAGAGACCCGGCATTCACCCCGATCCGGATCGAACAGCCATGATCTTTCGCGGCGCGGACCACCTCGGCCACGCGCTTCGCGTCGCCGATATTGCCGGGGTTGATGCGCAGACAGGCGGCGCCTGCCTCGGCGGCCTCGATGGCGCGTTTGTAGTGGAAATGGATATCCGCCACGATGGGCACCGGGCTTTCGCGGCAGATTTCGCGCAAAGCGGCGGTCGAATCCGTATCGGGCGTCGAGATACGGACGATATCCGCCCCCGCCTCTGCCGCACGGATCACCTGATCCAGCGTCGCGCGCACATCCGACGTGATCGTGTTGGTCATGGTCTGCACCGAGATCGGCGCATCGCCCCCGACCGGTACAGAGCCGACCATGATCTTCCGGCTCTGGCGGCGTTCGATATTCCGCCAGGGGCGGATCGGGTTGAGACTCATTCCCGCATACTCCGGTTGATGCCTCGCCCTATGTAATCCCGCCCGTGCCGCACGGCAACCGGCCCGCAGCACGGGCCGGGTCACATTGCAGCAATGTCGCAGATTACCGCGCCCTGATTACTGGGCGGGCTTTGTGGTCGCGCAGCTGGATGCCAGATTGGGCAGCGCGCCGCTGGCATCTGCGGTCATGATCCGCGCCAGATCGCGGTCTTTCGCCAGATCGGCCTCGGCATATTTGCCGGTCACCGCTTCGGGCGAAAGCGCGATATTCGACGCGACATTGGCGCCCGGTGCGGCCGGACCATAGGTCTTGCCGCCCACCACGAAATAGACGCCACCGGAATTGCCGGTGCGCAGGCTTGCCACCTCTTCCAGCGCCGGCACCTGATAGCTTTCGCAGGTGTTCAGGATCTTCTCAAACAGGACGGTACCATCGGCAGAACTCACGCGCATCCAGGCCGGGCGCACCGCCAGGATCTGCACACCCGGAGGCGCATCGGCGGTGACCTGGATCACGCCATCCTGCGGCCCGGCGCCGGTCTCTGCTGCGACAACGCCGCTGACACCGCCGGCCTCGGCCCCGCCCATACGCGGGTCAATCGAGCCGATCGGGCCATTGCGCGATTCAAACACCGGCACATCAAGCGCCTGCGGACGGTAAAGCCGGTCCATCAGATCGGGCGCAGCCCCGGCCTGAGCGGTCTGGGTCACCGGGGTCCGGTTCGCCTCATCGCCCATGGCGGTCTGCTGCGCCACATCCTGTTGCAGCGGATCGATGGAGACGACGACCGCAGGGGCCTCATCCACCGGCGCCAGCTGCACGCGCTGAACTTCCTGAAGGATCGACCAGCCGCCATACCCGATGGCGCCGATCAGCACGACCAGAACGGCAAGCGAACCCACAGCCCCCGGCTCGATCTTCGAGAGCCAGCTTTCGCCGCGCGGCACGAAGGTCAGATTGGGATTGGCAAGCGGTTCCGAGAAATCGCTGCGCGGGCGCGCCTGGGCCGCGCGCGGCGTCCCTGCCTGGGCCGACATGCCATGGGCGGGGGTGAAATTCGCTTCCTTGCAGAAGCGCGCGAAAGCGATATCCGAATCCATGCCCAGATAGCGGGAATAGGACCGCACATAGCCCGCCACAAAACCGGGCGATTCAAAAGCGGAAATATCGGCATTCTCGATGGCGGCAATATAGGTCGCCTTGATCTTCAGATCGCGCTGAACATCAAGAAGGGACTTGCCCAGCGTCGCGCGTTCACCGCGCATAATATCACCAAGCCGCAAGTCGAAATCGTCAAAGCCTTTCGGCTTTTCGTCTTCCGCTGCCTGAGGTTTCGACCTCCAGCTGATCATGCGATGCCCGTCCCCCAGCCTGCGCCTCTGGACCCGTTTGGCCGCGCCTTACCTGGCATCGGTCTCTTCGGGTTGTCCCACCGGGTGAGTCTCCGCGTCCTTATCACGTTCGCGCGACTCACCTCGCTTCGTATTGCGAAAACGCTAACACAGGGCAAGAGTTTTTGCACATGCGAGAATGCTCAGGCGGATGCTTCGGCGCGATTCAGCGCACAATGCCCCCAGAGCTGATCCATCGCCTTCACAAGCTGGTCAATTTCCGCCGCGCCATGCACCGGCGAGGGCGTGAACCGCAGCCGTTCGGTGCCGCGCGGCACGGTCGGGAAATTGATCGGCTGCACATAGATGCCGAACTGGTCGAGCAACATATCCGAGAGCATCTTGCAATGGATGGGGTTGCCGACATGAACCGGTACAATATGTGTGTCATGGTCGATGATCGGCAGGCCAAGGCCGCGCAGCCGCATTTTAAGAACGCGCGCCTGATCCTGGTGCTGTTTGCGCAAAGCCCGACCGCCCTCGCCCTTCAGAAACCGGATCGCGGCCGCCGCCCCCGCCGCAACCACCGGCGGAATCGAGGTGGTGAAGATAAAACCGGGCGCATAGGAGCGCACGGCATCAACCATCTTCGCAGATGCAGCAATATAGCCGCCGAAAACGCCAAAAGCCTTGCCCAGCGTCGCATTCACAATATCGATCCGGTGCATCTGGCGATCACGTTCCGCAAGCCCTGCCCCGCGCGCGCCATACATGCCAACGGCATGGACTTCATCGAGATAGGTCAGCGCGCCGAATTCTTCTGCCAGGTCACAGATCGCCGCAATCGGCGCCACATCGGCATCCATCGAATAGATCGATTCAAACGCGATCAGCTTCGGCGCAGCAGGGTCATCCGCCGCCAGCAATTCGCGCAGATGCGCCAGGTCATTATGGCGGAAAATCCGCTTTTCCCCACCGCCGCGCCGGATCCCCTCGATCATCGAGGCGTGATTGAGCGCGTCCGAGTAAATGATCAGCCCGGGGAAAATCACCTTCAGCGTCGAAAGCGTCGCATCATTGGCGGTATAGGCGGAGGAGAAAACCAGCGCCGCCTCCTGGCCATGCAGATCGGCGATCTCGGCCTCGAGCCGTTTGTGATAGACGGTCGTGCCCGAGATGTTGCGGGTGCCGCCCGAACCGGCGCCGGTGGCCTCCAGCGCCTCATGCATCGCGCCCAGCACGTCCGGATGCTGCCCCATGCCAAGATAGTCATTGCCGCACCAGACGGTGATCTGCTGCTCGCTGCCATCGGGACGGGTGTGGATCGCATGCGGGAACTGGCCCTTGCGACGCTCGATATCAATGAAGGTACGGTAGCGCCCCTCTTCATGAAGCCTGCCAAGCGCGGAATCGAGCGCTGCATCGTAATTCATGGGTCCGTCCTCACGTCTTTGCGGCGCCCTTTATGGACCTGAAGCCGCCGCCCGGCTTTGATATGCGTCATGCCACGACACAAGTGAACCTGACGAATTGTCGCTGCCACCATATAATCATTCTAAACCCAGCTTTAGCGCGGTGTGACGCAAAATGCTACCTCTCCGGATTGCTTAAATTGAGATCCGGACCGTCTTGCGCGCACGAATGGCAGGCGCCGGCTCTGGACAGTTGCGCCCGGTCCTGGCAGGTTTCCTCAACATGACCCGGGAGAGACCGCGATGAGCGCCGCCGAGACCAACAATCACCTGGACGAGATCCTTGCGGGGATCGACAGGGCCCTGCCCGACGCGATTGAACGCCTGAAAGAGCTTTTGCGCATTCCCTCGATCTCGACCGACCCCGCCTGGAAAGCCGATTGCGCCCGCGCCGCTGACTGGCTGGTCGCCGATCTGCAGAGCCTTGGCTTTGAGGCCAGCGCCCGCCCGACGCCGGGGCATCCGATGGTGGTCGCCCATGCCGGCGAGGGGCCGCGCCATATCCTGTTTTACGGCCATTACGATGTGCAGCCGGTGGACCCTCTGGCGCTGTGGCACCGCGATCCCTTTGATCCTGTTGTGGAAAGCACCCCCAAAGGCGATGTGATCCGGGGCCGTGGCACCTCGGATGACAAGGGCCAGCTGATGACCTTTATCGAGGCCTGCCGCGCCTGGAAGGCGGTGAATGGCCGCCTGCCCTGCCGCATCACCATTTTCCTTGAGGGCGAAGAGGAATCCGGCTCGCCTTCGCTGATCCCGTTCATGCAGGAAAACGCCGCCGAACTGACCTCGGATATCGCGCTGATCTGCGACACGTCGATGGTCTCGCCCGGCGTGCCCTCGATCGCGGGCCAGCTGCGGGGGATGCTCAAGGATGAGTTCACCCTGCACGGGCCGAAGATCGACCTTCATTCCGGCCATTACGGCGGCCCGGGCCTTAACCCTTTGCGCGAAATCGCAAAACTCATCGCGAGCTTTCATGACGACCAGGGCCGCGTCGCGGTCGCGGGCTTCTATGAGGGCGTGCATGAGGTCCCGGCCGAGCTGAAACGGCAATGGGAACTGAGCGGTTTTGACGAGAAGGATTATCTCGAATCGGTCGGCTTCACCGTGCCGCATGGCGAGGCCGGCTATACGACTTTGGAACAGCAATGGGCGCGTCCGACGCTGGAGATCAACGGGCTCTGGGGCGGCTATCAGGGTGCCGGGTCAAAAACGGTGATTCCCGCCGAAGCCCATTGCAAGATCACCTGCCGCCTCGTGGGCGATATGGATCCCGATGATCTGCGCCGGAAGGTCCGCGCCCATGTCGAGGCCCGCCTGCCGAAGGACGCGAAGATCACCTGGGATAACAATCTCGAAGGCTCGCCGGCGGCGGTGATGAACACCGACCGCCCGGAATTCGAAGCCGCGCGCCTTGCGCTGTCCGACGAATGGAACCGCGAGGCGGTGATTGTCGGCATGGGCGGCTCGATCCCGATTGCGGGGTTTTTCAAATCTGTGCTCGGGATGGATGCGATGCTGATCGGATTCGCGAATGACGATGACGCGATCCATTCGCCGAATGAGAAATACGATGTGAAAAGTTTCCATAAAGGCATCCGCTCCTGGGCGCGCGTGCTGGATCGCATCGCATGAGCGGCGCCGTCACGAAAAAAGCGCCGGAGATTCGCGATCTGACAGCGGCGGATGAAGCCGCCTGGCGCGGCATCTGGGACGAATACCTGACCTATTATGAGGTCAGCCTCGCCCCCGAGGTCACCAGCCATACCTGGTCACGCCTGATGGACCCCGCCGCACCGCTGAACGGAAGGGTGGCGGTGCAGGACGGTCGCCTGCTCGGATTCGCGCTTTACCTGACACATGGCTCGACCTGGGTGATCGGCGAGGATTGCTACCTCGAAGACCTCTGCGTCACCGAAGCGGCGCGGGGTGAGGGAATCGGCCGCGCGCTGCTGGAGGACCTGGTCGCGCTTGCGCGGGAGAGAGGCTGGAACCGGCTCTACTGGCATACGAATGAGACAAACGCGCGCGCCCGGGCGCTCTATGATACATTCGTGCAAAGCGACGGGCATATCCGCTACCGAATGCGCCTCTGACGGCGGGGGGATGCCTCTGGCGGGAGTATAAAGGTCAGGAGGAAATGCCAATTTTCTCCTGATACCAATACGCAAAGCAGCCCGGAACGGGCAGTTTATTTGTATCTTTCAGGAGAACATATATACGAAATGGCGCGGTTGACGGGGCTCGAACCCGCGACCCCCGGCGTGACAGGCCGGTACTCTAACCGACTGAGCTACAACCGCGCTATCGTCCCTGTTCGCATCCGGAAAGCAAGTGGCGCGGTTGACGGGGCTCGAACCCGCGACCCCCGGCGTGACAGGCCGGTACTCTAACCGACTGAGCTACAACCGCGC
>NZ_JBZEGG010000003.1:0-26460 GCF_058313095.1 Pseudogemmobacter sp. TB195 | reverse complement strand
GCGCTTTTGGTCTCTTGCTTCCCCGGCGAACCGGGTGTGGGGGCTAGATACCTGGGGTCGCCCCCCCCGTCAAGCGGCGGAATGAGGAAATTTCACCTTGTCCGCCAATACCTCGATTTTTCGTCAAAAAATCATTTTTCCGGCGCGGGAATGAACTCCTGGTCATCCTGCGGCGGCAGGCGGAAGCGGCCATGGGCCCAGTCCCCTGCCCGCCAGGCCTCTTTCGCGGCATCAATCCGGTCTTTCGACGAGGCGACAAAGTTCCACCAGATATAGCGTGGCCCATCCATCGTCGCGCCGCCCAGCAGCATGATCCGCGCGCCCTGATCGCCGGCTTTCACCGAGACCCGGTCGCCGGGACGGAACACCAGCATCCGTCCGGCCTCAAAGACCTGACCGCCTTGTTCGACCTCGCCGGTCAACACATAGACGCCACGATCCTCATGATCATCGGGCAGCGGAATTGACGCGCCCGGGGCCAGCACCGCATCGGCATAGAAGACCTCCGAAGGCATTTCGAGATCCATCCGCGCGCCCCAGGCATGACCAAGGATCAGACGCACCTGTTTGCCCTCGCCCTCCAGTTCTGGCAGCCGCGACTTTTCGACATGGATAAAGTCTGCGGGATCATCCTCGCGGGCCTTCGGCACGGCAAGCCAGGTCTGGAGGCCAAACATCGTCAGGGGCGCGCGCCGCGCCGCGCCATCGGTGCGTTCGGAATGGGTGATGCCATGGCCCGCCATCATCCAGTTCACCGCGCCCGGCTCAATCCACTGATCGGTGCCGAGGCTGTCGCGGTGATGGAGACGCCCCTTCATCAGATAGGTCACGGTCCCAAGCCCGATATGGGGATGCGGACGCACATCGATCCCCTCCCCGGTCAGGAATTCGGCAGGGCCCATCTGATCAAAGAAGATGAAAGGCCCCACCATCTGACGCTGGGCCGAGGGCAACGCCCGGCGCACGTCGAAACCGCCAAGGTCACGCGCCCGCGGAACAATGACGGTCTCGATGGAATCAACCTGATTGCCGACAGGGATCGAAGGGTCGAGGGCGGGGTTCCAGCTCATGGCTTGCCTCCTGGGATCTGGCGCGGGGTCTGGCGCGTCTGTGAAGGGCCTGCACGACCTGCGCTGTCTTTGCGCCGGCCCATGCGGTCCCGGTCTGAAGACTAGTCGCCTTTTCGCAGCATTTCACCCTTTGCATCCTGCGGCATGACTGTTCAAAACCGCACAATAAACGGCCAGACCCGCATCCTGAGTGACCATCCGAACAACCACCCCGCCTGTTGCGTAAATCCCTTGCGTCCAGGCCGTGTCCGGGTTAGGTCCCGGCGAGGCGGGCGGTTAGCTCAGTTGGTAGAGCGCTTCGTTTACACCGAAGATGTCGGGGGTTCGAGTCCCTCACCGCCCACCATAAAATCAGTAACTCAAGCGATTTTTGCGAAGTGCCCGCTGGTTCACTGAACCTATCGCCCGATTCTTGCAAAGCAATAGCCCCCCGGCCTCCCGATGGGCTGCAATACGGATGCCAGCGGTGATCAATCCGCTCAGAACCGGGGCAGACAGTGCGCGCAGCCATTGCATAATGAGAACGTACAGGGAACAATGGCAATCCCATCCCCCGAGTCGCTCATGTTCCGCGCTGTCACTCTCCTGCCTGACACCATCCATCTGACCTGTGACCGGTGCGGCCGATCAGGCCGATACAGCCGCGCGCGCTATGTCGCGCTGGCCGGCACCGAGGACGCACCGTCTGCGCTGCTGGAGTTTGCCCGGGCCGCCGGGTGCGAGGTCGCCCTTAGGCAGCACGAATGGGAATGGAGCGACCGCTGCCAGATTGTATACGATCTGCCTGCACAAACGCAGGATCAGGCCTGACACCCCGCATCGATCAGCGCGATCAGCCGGGCGCCGCTCATCACCGCCCGGTCATCCGGTGAGGCCGCCAGGGCCGCCGCATGATCAGCCCGCGCTTGCCGCGATCCATCGCAGAGCGCATCACCGCTGGTTGGCGTCACGCTCGCGCAGCCAGCGGCGAGCAGCGTCAGGGTCATTGCCGAGATCAGGCGCATCATTCATTCCTTTCCGGGTGTTCGCATAGGCCTCTGCGGCCTCCAGCGCGGTCTGCTGTTTCGCGCTCGCCCTGCCCCGCAGCCAGACCGCCAGCAGGACCAGCAGCACGGCGACGGGCTTCCAGAGCCAGCGAGCGGCGAACTGGATCACTTCCGCCCCCACAGCCAGACGACAGCGCCATTCAGAACGCCAGCTGATGCCAGCGCAACCGCGATCTGCTCGAGATCGAGCGTAAGCTTGCCCGTCGCGTGATCGAGTTCGCCAAATCCCATCGAGGCAGCCATTGCGGCGAGGGTATAGATTGCCATGCGAATAAAGAGGGCCATGCCAGGCTCCTTTGCGAAAGATGGATTGGAAGAATGCCAGAATGGACGCGAGCCATCCGGGCACAGAGGGTGGCGAGCTGGGGGTCGACACCCCTGCCGCGGCCATTGCCAGCGCAGCTGCCTCGATCGCGGCAACCCGCCGCCCCCAGCCCCTGCCGAAGGTCGCCCAGGTGCTGAGCGTCTGGAGCCAGCGCAGCCGGTCCTGACATGCCGTGCGGATCACCTTCTGCCGGTCGGCATGAGCATTCGCCGCAGCAATCGTCCTCGGCCCGATCTGGCCATCTGCGGAAATCCCGAGCGCCGATTGCAGCCAGCGGGCGCCACGGCCCGGCCCGGAATTGACCGCGGCGTCAAATGCCACCAGATCCAGCCCGGCCGGCAGATCGTCACCGCGAATCCTGTCCCAATAGCCGCCGCGGTAGATCATGCGCAGATCGGCGTCAGAGATCGCCCGGAGCTGCGCCTTTGTCGCGCCAGGCTGGTATTTCCGGAAGGTGGCAAGCGTCACACCTTTCATGGTCGCGCCGCCCGGGTCTTTCGGGTGATCGGCCCAGCCGCCCTCGTGCTTCAGCACCTCGGAGAGACACCTCTCGAAGTTATCGCGCATCTGCGCCTCCATGGACATGAAAAGGCCCGGCACAATGACCGGGCGGGATTGCGATGTGGTGAGGTCAGCGGGCGCTTATGTCTTCTCGCGCAACTCGGTATAGATCCGGTCGAGCGTGAGCTTCATCCCGTTCAATGCCTCTTCGATCCGTGCGAGGTGGATCGCCTGGGCCTGCTGAGCGTGTTCGAATGCCGTCAGTCTGGCCTCATGGCGATCAAGGCGCCGCCCCTGCTCCTGACTGCGAAGGTCGATTTTCCGCGCCCACCAGATAACCGCGAATATTGCCAGTATTTGGGGCCATCCAGATCTGACGACTGCGATTACGTCCTGTGTGGTTTCGTTCATTGCGCCTCCTGCGCGTCAGAGATTTGCTGCGATCAGGGCCGCCCATATAGCGGCCCCTCCGAGGATCGACGGGACCAGCCACCAGCAGGGGTCAGGCTGGATCACACCGCCAACCTGGCTGTGTTCGCCTCGATCTCGGCCTCACACCACAGCGTCATGTCGTGCCCGACCGCAACTTTCAGAACGTGCTGTCGGTGGATGCAGCCGGCCCAACCCCTGCCAAAACCACCCGCAGAGGTCCGGAACAGTGCCGGATATGCCCCTGCGGCATAGGATATCGGGTGGGAAAGCGGATAAGCTCCGGCACCGGACGCGACCTCAATTCCATTGACCCAAAGCGATACCTTACTCACAGCAGCCGAGACTCGTTCGACATGGATCGCGATCAGGTGCGGAATACCGAGAGTAAGGGCCGAAGGGGGTATTTCCAACGCCGCCGCAAGGCCAAGCCCGACCAAACCGATGCCGCCGGTGGCGCGGGTGATAAGCGCCCATTGACGCGAAGCCACATCCGCCGATCCGACGAAGCCGGCAACCGTATTGCTGGCCCCAACGACCTCATCCTGCGTCAGCCAAAACGCCATGACAAAACTTGGCTCTGCCCCGAGGTTGATGAGATTGTATTGCACAGACGGCAGTAACAGCGCGTTCTGCCCGGCTGCGGTCTTTGACAGCCCCTTTTGCGCGCGAACGTCTGTGAAGGCGGCGCTGTCAGACTGCACAGACGCAAGCGATGCCAAGGACAGCAGGTTTGCCACGGTCGCGCTGATGGCCAGTGTATCCACGGTCAGGGCCGCGAAGTCGAAGATCGCGGTATAACCAAACCACGTTTCGCCATGCGGGTCAGGCTGATCTGCCGACAGAAGGCCGAGGGCAGTTGCCTCTGCAATCGTGGAGGCGCTGTAGAGAATAGCTACGGTGGTCATGCTACAAGCTCCGGGAGGTCAAAAATGAGGTTGCGGTCACGGATGGTGCGATAGACCTCGCGCGCCATCATCTGTTTGGCGGGTGTGTTGGGGTGGACGCTGGAGTCGGACCTGAACGACACCGGCAGCATTCGGTCAGCCATCGCTGCGAGGTCAGCCGAGGTGACTTCGCTGATCAGCCCCAGAGCCAGCGCTTCATAGGGGGCGCGAGTGACCATATAGTCGCAGATGTCCAGTCGAGTTTCCGGGAATGCGAGCCGGTGCAGCAGGTCGTAAGCCTCGATGTTGGCGCGGCCTTCGGTGCCCGTGCTGGACGAAAAGCCGGGCCAAAAATTGAGCGTGATGACGGATTTGATGCGAGGCGACCTGCTCGCGATTATACGTCCAATATTGTCGATGGTCCGGTAGCGCGCGGCCTCAGTGGTGCGATCATCATTGGTGCCGCCAGCGACGATTGACACCCGGTCGAGGTAGAGACCTGCTGTGTCGAGCACGATGTATGAGCCGGGCGGGTCGGTGATTTCTGAACCCGCAGTCGTACGGGTGAATATGTAATTGAACGGGTTCGATATAGCAGCGCCCGTATCAGGATTGTAGCGCGGGCCGAAACTCCCCTGCACCAGAGCCAGCCCGACCGGCGAATAAATCGTGCCATTGCGCGTCGAGGTAGACCCGGAGCTGTTGCGGTTGAAATCAATGTCGGTGGTCACTGCCACGCCGCCGCTTGCGGGCACAACGCCGCCGCCGGAAACGGTGACACGCGCATTCCGGCCACCGCACCGAGCAGCCATCATATTTGTGTCCTGCGACGCAACGCCAGAATTGATCACGGTCGTGCCAAGCAGATCACCCAGGTATTTAGGCCAGTTGTCGCCCGACCCGGTTGGACCAGCGGTGATGCTGTCACCGATTGCATGCCCAAGGATCGAGCTGGTCAAGCCAGCTGCAACCGGATCGAAGGGCGATCTATTGGGCATCATCGCAAACAGCCGAGATGCGACGCGGGGGTGGGGCAGAAAGTCAAACCGGCCACGGGCGTCACGGGAAAACAACGCGGCACGGTTGCCACTGACAATGTAGGATACAGCACCACCGTCCCCGACCGACCAAAGTCGGGGAAGTGCCGAGACCAGATTGCTGGGCACCGCGCCAATCGCGGCAAAGCCTGCGAGCATAGATTTGCGATTGAGCCTGGCAAAGAAGCCGCCCTTGCCACCATGGCCGGCGAGCATTGCCTTCTTCCCATCCGCCCCCTGCGCAGAGATGACGGTCGTCAGTGCACCGCCAGTCAGTGGAGTGGTGAAGCTGGGAAGATCCGCCTTCCCCGCCAGCGGGTTCTCCCCGGTGTCGGCCCATGCACTGCCCGACCAGCGATGTACCGTCCCAGCCTCGCCGGCCTCCCGCACGAAGGCAGTGTTTCCGACAGCTGCGGCCGGGTGAGCCGCGACCAGCTGCGCCAGAGTGTCGAAGTTGCCGAAGGTGGTGATGATCAGGCCGGTGGCTGCATCCACGGCTGCCTGCGCCTGTGCGGCATATCCTGCGGCTGCGGTCTGGGAGGTCGCGGCAGACGCGGCAAACCCGGCTTCGGCTGACACATTGGGGGCGATCTGTTCATTTGCGTTGGCGGCAGCGGTAACAGCCGCAGCCTGCGCATCATCCCGTGCGCCTTCGATCTCTTCCAGATAGCCCGGCGCGGTGTAGCCAGAGAGGGATTCGGCGATCTCCTCCACCCTGGCCACCCCCGGAACCTCGCCGTAGGGCATGGGTCAGACTCCTCTGTTGAGAGATTGAAGGCAAAGCTTCTGTTCCGCGGCCCGGCGGTTGGTCAGGCCGCGCACCACCACGCCGCCCGCCTTGTTCCAGAGCGGCAGCTGATTGCAGGCGGCTTGCCAATCACCGGCATTGGCGCGCTTTGCGAGGGTGGACCTGCAAGCCACGCCGGCGCCTACATTGTAGGTCCAGCTGGTCAGCGCGACCTGGACGCCCTGCGGCTGCTGTGACAGCGTCGGAACGCATTTCGCCAGCTGGGCATAATATCCAGCCAGCGAGGCGCTGAGCATATCGAGGCATTGCTGCGGGGTGTAGCGGTCGCCCTGCTTCACGCCCTTGGTCTCGCCATAACAGACGGTCCAGACAGCCGGGCTGGCGATGCGGTCAAGATAGGCCTCTGTCCGCTCACCCTCCCAGGGTGCGACGAACACTGCGGCTGCGGCCAGCACCGCGGCAAGGCCGGTGCCAGAGGATTTCGGGCGCGCACAGAAAAGCGCACCGATCCGGGCCAGAAGCCCGGTCAGGAACTGGATCATGTATATCTCCAATTAGAAAAGCCCGCCGGAATGGCGGGCCTGCATGTGGGGAATTTTGTGCGCTGATGAAACTCGCTAAAAGGCTACCTGTTCAGCGCCCTACCTAATGCGGGTTTGATGCCCTACTCAAAAACCACGTCGAGGAGCACAGTTTTTCTGCGGCGCATGGCCACTTTCTCCAGCCAGTTCAGCCAGTCAGACAGCGCAAGCCTGGCACTTGGGTCCAAAGCTTAAGCGGTCTGGAAAATTGTGTCGGCAGCGGCATCTCTTTCCGATTTGGCATTTTCAAGTGCAAGTCTGGCCTTGGACATTCTGGCGCCACCGTCGAACAGCACGCCAAGAACGTCGCTCTCGGCCTCAATCACTTTCGAGCAACTTTGCAAGAAAGAGCAGACAGCTTCCGTAGCCTTCTCGGGTGGTCTAGGCAATTCAAACCCAGTTCGTTTTGGCTGGTAGCCAGCCGTCGCGGATCGTCGTAACTCTCGTGTATAACTATCAAGCAGCCGAAGTTGCGGCCTGTCATACTTCATGCGGGTCATATGCGGATGTCTCAAGTGACTCTGTTGCACATAGACTGTCCGGCGCAAGAAGCTTTTGGCAAGTCTTTCCGCCCAGCTGCATATGACCTGACACTATCACCCCCGCCCCCGATCCCTGATCACCTGCGTGTCGGTATAGATCTTATGCAGCCGCTCATCCTGCTCATGCAGCTGCTTCAGCACCTTGGCATGCCCGGCGTCCCAGTTCTTCGCCAGCTGGCGGACCTCGGCCAGGACATAGGCGGTCTGATCGACCGGCGGCGGGGCGGACCCGACCTCGACCGGGGATTTCTTTGATCCCTTGATCCACGCGACCAGCGCGCCGACAAGGAAGGCGATGGCAGCACCGATGACGATGCCAAGCTGTTCGGGGTCAGTATTTGGGGGCAGCAGCGGCATCGGCAGAGGACCTGTAGGCAGCGAGGATGTCAGCACAGGCCAGAAGCAGATAGGTCATGGCCCCGGTGGAAAGCACATGGGCAGCCGCGCAATCAGATCGCGGAAAAGCTGCGATTGGCAATCACGGCGCGCCATCAGCGATTAGCCCAAATCGTTAAGTATACCGGCTGCCCGCCAGCCGAGAACGGCTCGGCTTTCACGATGATGGCGGCTTCTTCGCCGGTGGTGATCAAAACACCGTTCTGCGGGATCAGAACTTTCGGGACCGCGATCATGAATTCGAAATCTGTAACTGCCAAGGTTTCGCCCAACCGATACTTGCCCGAGCCTGCTCCAAACTGCGGGACCGTTTCTGAACTGGTGGTCTCGGGAGCATCTATCCAGGGCTTCGCCGGGTCTGGAGTGCCGGGCGTGCTGCGCGTCAGGGTCAGCGTGCTGCCGACCTCGCTCATGTCTGCCCGCACGTCCGCGTCAATAGCGTTCCAGTTCTCGGCCATGCCACCGCGCCAAAAGCAAATGGCCCCGCTAACTGCGAGGCCACCTTACGCCATTTCCTGATCGTTTATTCCTTGATGGCGTGCCAGGCGCCACCCTTGCCATCGCCCATTACATCGCCGGCCTTGGTATCTTCGATGTAAAGGTAAGTCGGTTTTCCGTCGTAGGCCCACTGCTGGGTGCCGTCGGTTCGCTCAACGAGCGTCCAGCCTTCACCCTTATCTTCGCCGGCCTGGCCAAGGTAAGGTGGCCAGTTTTTGGCGCAGTCGTCGTAGCAGGAGGATTTCCCACCCTCGTCCTTGTCGAAGGTGTAAAGCGTCATCTTCGCGTCGTTGGTCATCACCGTCTGGGCGAATGCAGGTGCGCCAAGTGCGGACGCAAAGATCAAAGGCAGCCAGATTTGAGAGGTTTTCAACGTCTTTACTCCGGAGCAGGTTGCATCGAAGCTCACATTCGTCGGATCTGCGGAACCGTTGCTCCATACGGAGGCTCAGGCTGCCGACCAGGGGATGTTACACCTGCGCCAGGAGCAGACAAATCACCTTTCCCTGATCACTGAACCGAAGCGGCCATATTACGCCCAGATCTACGAGGCTTCCGCGACATACGGCACTTATACCCTCGCCAGCCAGACCGTGCTGCCAACTTCGGGGCCGAGAAGCCCGGCGAGCAGCCCCTCGATGATCAATGATCGCGGCCACAAGCCATGGGCAGCACTCGCGCCGCCCAGCCGCTCCCACGACAGTTTGCCAGCCTGCACCAGTATCTTGTCTGTCAAAGGATTGGAGACCACAGACAGGCTGCCCGGTTTGACGGCCTCCAGCAGTGCGGCCTCGGCAATGGCGAACTTTACCTGAGCCGGGGCAGCGTCGCTTGGCCATTGTGTCAACCAGCGGGCGTTCTAGCGGGCCGCGAGGTAGCGCTGCCCCCGCATGATCGCCTGAGCCTGTAAGGCCCCATCGGTCGGCCAGCCGGTCGCGCCGGCTGCCTGCAGGTATGCTGTGACCTCAGCTGGCGTCGTTGCAGGACCAGTGAAGCTGAGTATATCAGTCTGCCACAAATACGATCTTTGCCAGAGCTATCGGTACCAGCAGATCGCGGTCATGACCCTGATTGGTGACATCATGCGCGACGATCAGATGCGTTTCGGTATCGACGGCAGTCTGGACATTGTAGCCGGCCATGTCACTGTTGCGGGCGCGGGTCGCCATAGCGCGAGCATCGGGATCGGTCAGGGAGTTCTGTCCTTCCGACGCAGCGGCCAGCGCCAGATCCATGGCTTGCAGATGCTGGATGTGTTGCCGGACGCGGCTTTAACGCCTGGCCAGATGCGAGGCCTTATCGGCCCGGACATCTCCTTCCTCCTGCCGATCAACGCGGACAATCTCGGCGATGTAGCGCTCGACGTCCGCCTCCACATGGGCGATGCGGTTCGCGATCTTGTCCTTGGTGAAGTTTCGGTCACGGGAGTTTACCGCCCGAAATCTGCTGCCGTCGATCGCTACGCATTTGCCCTTCAGCACACCGATGCGGCGGCACAGTTCGACAAACTGGGCCAGCTGCGGCGGATGCCGGGCCCATTGTCGCGGCGCAAGTCAGCAATAGTCTTGTGATCGGGAGCGAGGCGGCCCGTCAGGCAAATCAGTTCGACATTCCGTCCCGCCTCCCGTTCCAACCTGCGGCTCGACGGAATGCGGTGCAAATAGCAGGAGATGAACAGCTTGAGCATAACAGCAGGATGATAGCCGGGGCGCGGCCCGTGCGTGCCGCTGCCGAGCGAACGAAATCCGAGCAGAACAACGCCCCCCGGACTTCACCGCCTGAAAGCCTTCACCCATTTAGCGGGCGAAAGCCCCCATGTTCGGCGCGATAAGAGCGAAGGTAATGAAAACCGCAAGCGCGTTAGGGCTGTTGGCACGGATCGCAAACCTGGGCGAGCCTTGCCGGGGCCCGCCCATCAGGTCGGG
This sequence comes from Pseudogemmobacter sp. TB195, assembly GCF_058313095.1. NCBI lineage: Bacteria > Pseudomonadati > Pseudomonadota > Alphaproteobacteria > Rhodobacterales > Paracoccaceae > Pseudogemmobacter > Pseudogemmobacter sp. TB195. The sequence continues at coordinate 16,475 of NZ_JBZEGG010000003.1, read as the reverse complement.
TCGCTATGCCTCCGCCACCTCGGAGAGCAGTTTGGCATTGCCGCCCGATGCCGTGGTATCGATGCAGACATGGCGTTCGAGCGTGACATGGGCGCGGTCGGGCGCGCCGGTGATCAGCGGCAGGATTGCGCCTTTGCGGGCGGACAGGGCGAGGGCGCGGCTGCGAGCCCCGGCCTCTTCGCCCCAGAACAGCGCGCCGCTGAAGCCTTGCAGCCTGGTCAGCGCCTCAGGGTCAAGACCATCGGCTGCAACCGCCACGCCGCCGAGTGCAGTGACCGCATTGGCCTGAGCCGCCACCGCCGCAGCCCCTGGCCCGAGGCACAGGACCGGCGGGCGGGCGAAATGACCAAGCCGGTTCGATTCTCCGGTCGGGCCGGGCAGGTCGAGCGGCTCTGGCGCTGCGACCTGGCCTGCCCCGGCCAGAGCTGCGGCGACCACGGCCTCGCTGGTGACCGCGCCGGCGGCCCCTTGCAGCGGCGCCGCCTGGCGGGCGAAGCGGGTCAGGTAATCCGGCCCGCCGGCCTTTGGCCCGGTGCCCGAAAGCCCCTCGCCACCAAAGGGCTGACTGCCCACCACCGCGCCGATCTGGTTGCGGTTGACATAGATATTGCCGGAATGGATGCGCTCGACGAAATGCTGTACGCGGTCATCGATGCGGGTGTGAAGGCCGAAGGTCAGACCATAGCCGGTGGCGTTGATCTCATTGATAACTTTGTCGATTTCACCGGCCCGGAACGTCGCGACATGCAGGACGGGGCCGAAAATCTCGCGCTCCATCGCAGCGATCCCCTGCACGCGGATCACCGCAGGCGGCGCGAATGTCCCCTGCCCCGGCACCGCGCGTTCCTTGATCAGCCGCCCCTCGATCCGCGCCTGATCGATATGTGCGCGGATGGTTGCAAGCGCCTCGGCATCAATCACCGGCCCGACATCGGTGGTCAGAAGACCCGGATTGCCGATCGACAGCTCATCCATCGCGCCTTCCAGCATCTCGAGGATCGGGGCCGCGATGTCTTCCTGCACGTAAAGGCAGCGCAGGGCCGAGCAGCGCTGTCCCGCCGACTGGAAGGACGAGGCCACGATATCGCGCACCGCCTGTTCCGGCAGCGCGGTGGAATCGACCACCATCGCGTTCATCCCGCCGGTTTCGGCGATCAGCGGCGCGCCGGGGGCGAGGTTTTCAGCCATCGCGCGGCGGATCAGCAGCGCCACTTCGGTCGAGCCGGTGAAGGCGACCCCATCCACCCGCGGATCAGAGGTGAGCAAGGCGCCCACATCGCCCTCGCCCGGCAAAAGCTGCAGCGCGGTGACCGGCACCCCGGCCTGATGCAAAAGATCGACCGCGAGCGCGGCGATCAGCGGCGTCTGTTCCGCCGGTTTCGCCAGCACCGCATTGCCAGCCGCGAGCGCCGCCGCGATCTGGCCCGAAAAGATCGCCAGCGGGAAATTCCACGGGCTGATACAGGTGAAGCGACCTCGGGCGGGGGCGGTCAGGGCCTCGGCGCCATTCGCGTAGTATCGCAGGAAATCAACCGCTTCGCGCAGTTCGCCGACCATATCCGGGGCGTTTTTGCCGGCCTCACGCGTAAGCAGCGCGAAGATCTGGCCGAAATTCGCCTCATAGGCGTCGGCTGCGCGGCGTAGGACGGTGGCGCGGGTGGCGGCATCGGCGGCCCAGGGCGCGGCCAGCCGCAAGGCGGTATCAACATCGGCGCGGGAGGCGGCGAGGACATGGCCCACCACCTCTCCCGTCGCGGGGTTCACCACATCCGTGCGCAAAGCCCCGGCGGCGCGGCCCGCGATGATCGGCCCGGCGCTGTAAGTCCGGGTCAGATGCGGCTGCATCGCGGCCTCGATCTCGCGCAGATCGGCGCGCGAGGTCAGGTCAAAGCCTTTCGAATTGACCCGGCCCGGGAAGATCTGCGGCGCCGGCGGCACAGCCGGGTTCTCGACCGGCGAGACGCTTTCCATATAGGCCAGCGGGCAGGCGGCGACCTGTTCCGGGGTCACATCCTCATCGACGATCTGGTTCACAAAGGACGAATTCGCCCCGTTTTCCAGCAGACGCCGCACGAGATAGGCGAGGAGATCGCGATGCGCGCCGACCGGCGCATAGATGCGGCAGCGGGTATTCTGATCGGCATGGACGATCTCATGCAGCCTTTCGCCCATGCCATGCAGGCGCTGGAATTCATATTGTTCGGGTTTCACGCCCGCCGCAGATGCCATGTCGAGCACCGCCGCCACGGTATGCGCGTTATGTCCCGCGAATTGCGGATAGATACGGTCGGTCATGCCCAAAAGCTTTTGCGCATTGGCGATATAGGACACATCCGTCGCCTGTTTGCGGGTAAAGACCGGGAAACTGTCCAGCCCCATCACCTGGGCGCGTTTGATCTCGAAATCCCAATAGGCGCCCTTCACCAGGCGCACCATGATGCGGCGGTTCAGACGCGTCGCCAGATCGTAAAGCACATCGATCGCCGCTCCGCAGCGCCGACCGTAAGCCTGCACAACCACGCCAAAGCCGTCCCATCCCGCCAGCGACGGGTCTTCCAGCGTGGCCGCAATCACCTTCAGCGACAGATCGAGCCTGTCCGCCTCCTCTGCATCGACATTCAGTCCGATGCCCGCAGATTTCGCGAGCCCAGCCAAAGCCCGCAGCCTCGGCACGAGTTCCTCCATCACGCGCGCCTCATGGGCTACTTCATAACGCGGATGGATTGCGGAAAGCTTAACGGAAACGCCAGGATTGGCGCCGATATCGCGGCCTTTCACCGCCCCGGCAATCGCAGTGATCGCGCGGGTATAGGCGAGGTGATAGCTGCGGGCATCCGCTTCGGTCTTCGCGCCTTCGCCCAGCATATCATAGGAATAGGTATAGCCCTTCCCTTCCAGCTCCGTCGCGCGTTTCATCGCCTTTTCAATAGTTTCGCCCAGCACGAACTGGCGGCCCATCTCTTTCATCGCCCGCGTGGTGGCCGAGCGGATCACAGGCTCGCCCAGCCGCCGGATCGCGCCGCGCAGGCTGCCGGCAATGCCCGGGCCACGCTCGTCCAGCACTTTGCCGGTCAGCATCAAAGCCCAGGTCGAGGCATTGACCAGCGAAGATGCCGAATGGCCCAGATGCCTGCCCCAGTCCGAGGGCGCGATCTTGTCTTCGATCAGTGCGTCCATGGTCGGCGCATCCGGCACCCGCAAGAGCGCCTCGGCCAGACACATCAGCGCAATGCCCTCATCGGTCGAGAGCCCGTATTCGGCGAGGAACACCTCCATCAGCCCTGGCTTAGCGCCCGAGCGAATGCGGCGCACGAGATCGGCGCCCGCCGCCGCGATCCGGTCGCGATCGGCCTGATCCAAACCGCTTTGCGCGATCAGAGCCCGCACCAGTTCCCCCTCGGGGGCAAGACTTCCATCAGCGACCAGATCAAGCGAATTTGTCATGCAGACCTCCTGCGTTTTGACTATGATACACCTGATCTGCCAGTCAGTATTCCCGATCTTTCCGCAAACGCTGGCCATTATGGCCAGAAAAGGTTGATTTTATATGCCAAATCCCCTTGTTGATCTTGATCGATTTGATCATGCGATTCTGCGCATTCTGGCCGTCGAGGGCCGGGTTTCAGCGGTGGAGCTTGCGCGCCGGGTCGGTCTGTCGAAAAGCCCTGTCCAGGCGCGGATGAAACGGCTTGAAGAAGACGGGGTGATCGCGGGATATCGCGCCATTCTCGACCCGGTGAAAATGGGCCTGGCGCATGTGGCCTTTGTCGAAGTGCGGCTGGCCGATACCCGCGAGGCGGCGCTCCAGGCCTTCAACCGCGCCGTTCTGACCGTGCCCGAGGTCGAGCAATGCCATATGATCGCCAGCCGCTTTGACTACCTCCTGAAGGTGCGCACCGCCGATATCGCCGATTACCGCCGGGTGCTGGCGGAACGGATCTCGGCGCTGCCACATGTGGCGCAGACCTCGACCTATGTCGCGATGGAGGCGGTGAAAGAGGCGCTTTAACGCCAGACCGGTCCGGATGGTCAGGCCAGACGGCCAACAGCCTTGCCGCAGGCAACCGGCCTGCGCCAGCATCGGTCAGCAACCCGGAGGTCACCATGTCTGAACACCCGCCCGCACCTGAGCCTCAGGCCCCGAAACCCCAGGCCTCACCCCCCCAAGCCGAGCCCGTCACCCATATCGATGACGAGCGTTTTCGCGTCACCGAATGGCGTTTCGCGCCGGGGGCCGAGACCGGCTGGCACCGCCATGGCCATGATTATGTGATCGTGCCGCTGACGGATGGCGTGCTGGGTCTTGACCTTGCCGGTGGCGGCCGGACGGAGGCGGCGCTGACCCAGGGCCTGCCCTATTCGCGACGGGTCGGGGTCGAACACAATGTGACCAATGCCGGCACCGCGCCGCTGTCTTTCCTCGAGGTCGAGGTGGTTGATGATGCCCGGGATGAGGCACGCCTCGCGACTATGGCGCGGCTGATGGACTGTTTCAATGCGCGCGATCTTGACGGGCTGATGGGCTGCATGTCCGCCGATCCTGCCTTTCACGGCGCTGCGGGGTCCGAGGCCGCAGGTGTGATCCATCAGGGTCAGGCGGCGGTACGGGCGGCTTATGCGGCGCTGTTCGCGGACTTTCCTGATGCCGCCTGGCTTGGGGGCGCGCATCACATCACCGGCGAGACCGGGCTGTCGACCTGGCGTTTTCGCGGCACTTCGGCGACTGGGGCCAGCGTCGATGTGCGAAGCTGCGATATTTTCAGCTTTGACGGCGCGCTGATCGCGGTGAAAGACAGTTACCGCAAGGCGCGCAGCTGAGCAGCGCCTGGCAGCGGGTGACGCAGCGTGACGCCTCAGCCGCGCTGCTTTGTCAGCCGCAGATCGCCGTCCCCCACCGGCGTAGCGCCGCCCCAGCCAAGGCGGCGATAAAAGCCCTCGGCCCGGCTGCCGGCCGCCGTTTCCAGCCAGATTTCCGCGTGTTCGGCGAAAAGCGCGGCTTCTGCGGCCCTGGTCAGCGCGCGTCCGATGCCCCTGCCCTCGGCCTCCGGCACCACAAAGGCGGCAAAGAGGCAGCCTTCCTCGCGGTCGATCATCGAAAAGCCAAGAAGCGTGCCGGCCTCTTCCGCCACCCAGGCGGTGCCGGGCGCCTCAACCAGCTCTGCCACCGTCTCGCGCGTGATGCCGAGCGCGGCCAGTTCCGCCTCGCTCAGCGCGTTTTCCCGCACCGCAAGACGGACGCGGAAGATATCAGGCACATCGGCGCGCAGCGCCGGGCGGATCACCACCATCCGCTCAGTCGACATCCAGCATTGCCGTAACAGGCGCCAGTTCGACACTGGCGGCGCGGCCCTCAACGGCCCATTCCAGAAGCGCGGTCACCGTCGCCGCATGGCTGGCCCGGCCAAAGACCGTGACGCCGCCATCCTGCGCCGCCTTGAAAGCGGCGCGGTCGAGATAGCGGCGGATCACCGGCGCCTCCTCGCCCTCGGCATCAAGGTCGCGGAAGATCACGGCTGCCGGAACATCTTCGCGCTTTGCCACCTGGTCGGCGGCGTTGAGGCCGATATTCCAGGTGATGAGCCCGCGCCCCTGTGCGGCGATTTCGGGCACGACCAGGCTGGCCAGCGGGCGGTCGGCCTGAAAGCTGCGCCCCGGCGCGTCCATTGTCGCCACCGCTTCGGGCAATACCTGCGCCATGGCACTAAAGGCCACCGCGACATCGCTTGCCACAGCGCCCTTGGGCAGGCCGGACGCGACCATGATCACCTCCTGGCCGGCGGCGCGGTAAAGCGCGGCGATCTCACTGGCATTGGGCAATTGCGGGTCAATCGCGAAACTGACCGCAAAAGGCAGTTCGGCAAGGGCGGCGCGATCCAGCTCCGGCGAGCCGTCATCGAGCAGGATCACCGCGAAACGCGGCTTGTTGGCGGGGTTTGCAAAGTCGCGCGCAAAAAGGATACGCGGCGCGTCAGAGCCGATTGCGGTGCTTTCCGCCGCCGCCTCTTCCGGCGTTTCGCCGATCCGCGGCAGACGGGTGCTGCCATCACCGGTCTCGCGGCTGATCGTGCCATTGCCGGGCAATGACGATTTATCGTCCAGAGTAAGCATTTTAACCGCCGCCGGGTCCGATGCCGCGCCGGTCTCTGGCCCACCACTGTCGGGAGAAAGATCCGCAGTATCCGCTGCAGGCTCGCGATCCGCCGGCAGGTCTTCGACGGCGGCCTGCCCATCCCCCGCAGCATCTGCCAGAGCGGTATCGGCTGTGGCCTCTGCCGGTGTCGGTGTCTGTGCCGGTGTCGGAACGTCTTCCAGGATCACAAAGCCATCGCCGGCCACAGGAGCGCTTTTGGCCGGCTCTGAGCCTTGCGGCAACGGATCGGCCGCCATCTGCGCCAGCATCCGCTCTTCCTCGACCGTAAGCGGCGGTGGTTCGGGCGCTGATGCGAGCGCCGGCGCGCTGTCCTCGGCAGGACCGGCCGGGCGCGATACGGTTGTTCCGGCGGCGGTGACCCCGGTTTCGCCATCCGCGAGACCGTCTTGCGGCAGAGCCGGCGTTTCCGGCAGCCCCGCCAGCTCAGCCGGCGGCGTCGCGACAGTGTCGGGACCCTCCGTTACCCCTGCGACCAGCGGCGCGGCCTCGGGCGCGGCGGGGGCCTCTGGCACAGCGTCGCTGGCAGCATCGGCAAGATCCGCCGGCTGATCGGGCACGAGACCCGGAGCCCTGTCACCCGCATCAAGCGCAGCCTCCAGCGCCGCAGCGAGTGCCGGGTCTGAAGAATGCTCCAGAGCCAGTTCGGGAAGGTCGATCAGGTTCGGCGCCGCGGCGAAGTCAGGATCCGCCTTATCCTCGGGTACGCTCGGCTTTGCGGTCTCTGTCTCCTCCGGAGCGCCTGGCGCATCAAGGGACGGTGCTGTCGGGGTCCCGGCCACAGCAGGATCGGCCACAGGATCGACCACGGGGTCAACCACGGGGTCAACCACCGGATCGACCGCTGCGGCAGTCTCGCCAGCAGTCTCTGTTGTCAGGGCTTTGGCGTCAGGAGCAAGGCGGGCGTCAGCGTCTTCGATTCCGACCTCGGTCCGCAGTGTGCCGGCGCTGCGGTTTTGCGGAAACGGCCCGGAAAGCGACACCGACACCAGCGCAAGTACGCCTGTCCCGACCAGACCACCCAGCCCCGCTCCAAGAAGGAATCTGCCGAACACTTGTTTCTCCCTGCCGCTCAACCGCTCCACCCCCTCACGCCGGACATTTATGCAGAACCGTCTGCTGTCCCTTATGCTGGCCTCTCATCCGGCCCGTTACGGCCGCCCGGATCCCTGCCAGGCCCGGACAGCTTTACCGGACCCGCATCCGGATAAGACTATCCAACTGATTGCATCTTTATAGCCCGCGCATCAGCGTGCTTCATCCATTTTCAGCATCTGTGAGTGAAAAGCCGCTGCGTCGCCTGGCGCGAAGGGGCCTATTGGCGCCACTGAACACCACCGGCACCATCACCGCCTCAGATATCGAGTTCCCAGCCATCGGGATAGAAATCAAAGCGGATCGCGATCTTCGTCGCCGCCTCTTCGTATTTCCAGATTTCCTCGGCACTGATCGGGATCGGCCCAATCGAGGCGATCAGCTCTTCGCTTTCCTCACCCTCTGCATCAGGGCGGCTGACGCGGTAGCCCGCCGCCTCGAGCGCGCGGGAAATGCCCGACCAGTCAGCCTGTTCCAGCTCGGGAAAAAAGGCGAAATCCACCACGGCACGGGCCGGCAGTTTCACCCCTTTCGACTCGCGGAAGGTGTCAAAGGTCTCACGGCGCTGGAAAGAGAAATCATGGCTCATGACGCCAGTGATAGCCGAGCCGGGCCGCCGGCTCAATCGCCCGAATGCAGGCGGGGGAAAACGCGCCGTGAGAGGCAGGTCCCCGTGCCACGCGGCGGCAAAATCGCGCGCATCGGGGCAAAGAAGTCCAGGAATGGCCGCATCCGCGCCGCCGCCTCGCCGGCTCTCTGCCCGGTCTTCGACATGCCGATCTTTATACTTGACCGCAAAGCGATGGCCGGATCACATCCATCACATCGCCGTGAACCGCCGGCAGGGCCGCATGTCGCCTGGCCGCCGGACAGTCAGTATCGGAGCCTTGATTTGCGTGCCCTTTCCATACTTTCCGCCATTGCCATTCTGGTCAGCCTTTTCCTGTCCTGGACCGGCCCTGCCCTTCCGATCCCTGCGGTCACGCCCTGGGATCTGATCAGCGCGCTGAAACCCGATGTCGAGGCGCTGCGCAGTTTTATCGCCAGCTCGCCCGGGGAACTGGTGGCCTTCCTTGCGACCTTTGTGCTGGCGGCGGTGTTTCTGGTGCTTGTTCTGTTCAACCTGCCATCGCGTCTGATCGGCCTGCTGGGCGGGGGCCTTGGTGTGGGCCTTACCGGCTGGATGGTGTGGAAGATCAGTAAGGGCGCCTCAGACCTGCCGGTGCCGGCCAATCTCGATATCGGCAAGGCCAATGACATCGTCCGGGCCGTAACCGACCTTGCCGGGCCAGGCGCCTGGGCCTGGTTTGCCGGCTCGGCCTTGTTGCTGCTCGCCGCGCTGATCGGCTGGGACCGGAGGTAATCCAGCGCGAAATCACCAGCCAGATCATCTGAACCAGAAAGGGCGGCGCCTGCAGGCACCACCCTTTGTCATGCGGGACGGTGATACCAGGTCAGGCGGTCGCGTTCAGAAGCTCCAGCGCCGCCGCATGGATCCCGGGATTGGCCGCCGCCAGAACCCGCCCGCCCTGCGCGCAGTCGCCCCCGTCCCAGGAGGTCACAACCCCCCCCGCCGCCCGGATCACCGCCATCGGTGCCTGGATGTCATAGGCCTGCAGACCCGCCTCAATCACAAGATCGATCTGCCCCGCCGCCAGCAAAGCATAGGCGTAGCAATCCATGCCATAGCGGACCAGCTTTGCCTTTTGCGACACGCGGCGGAAAGCGGCATATTCCGCTTCGCTGCCGATCTCGGGGAAGGTGCTATAAAGAAAAGCCTCCTCCAGACCCCGCTCCGGGCGTGTGGCGAGCGGATGCGTGCCACGCGGCCCGGCGACGCGGGAGAGACCGAAGCCGCCCTCGAAACGCTCACCGATATGGGGCTGGTCGATGATGCCGTAAACCGGGCCGGTCTCGTCGCGCAGAGAGATCAGCACACCCCAGGTCGGGCTGCCGGTCAGAAAGCCACGGGTGCCGTCGATCGGGTCGAGAACCCAGGTCAGGCCCGAAGTGCCGGGGGTGGTGCCGAATTCTTCGCCAAGGATCGCATCCTGCGGCCGCTGCTGCGCGAGGATCTCGCGCATCCGCTGCTCTGAGAGGCGGTCCCCCATGGTGACCGGATCAAAGCGCGCAGTCTCTTTGTTGTCGGCTGCAAGGCCGGGGCGGCGGAAATAGTCCAGCGTCGCCACCCGCGCCGCATCGGCAAGCGCATGGGCGGTGGCGATCAGCGCGTTGATCTCGGTCAGCGGCAGCGCAGCGGCAAGGCCCGAGGGCGGGCGGCGCAGCGTGCTGTCGGAAAGCGTCAGGGAATCAGATGTCATCGTCTCACCTTACATGTCCCTCCGGCGCTAACCGCCCCGGGTCATGAGGTCAAGAAACCCCGGTGGCCAGGATGGGGGCTGCTACGCCCACACCCCGGCCCACCCCGTCACCCGAAAATAACGGGCTGGCCTGTCGGGGCCAATAACGCGGGAAATTTCGCGTCAGGCGATCAGGCGGCGGAAAGAACCCGGGCGAGATCAAAGAGACGACGTCGCTGCGCCTCGGGGATAGAATAATAGGAGCGCACCAGTTCCAGTGCCTCTTTATCCGCCATCATATCACCCTGCCCGGAATGAGCCTCGACACCCTCGGCCAGGCCTTCGAAGAAGAAGGCAATCTGAACCCCCAGAGCATCGGCAATATCCCAGAGCCGCGACGCGCTGACCCGGTTCATGCCGGTTTCATATTTCTGAATTTGCTGGAATTTGATGCCAACCTTATCGGCCAGCTGTTGCTGAGTCATCCCCACCATCCAGCGACGATGACGAATACGTTTGCCCACATGGGCGTCAACAGGGTGCTTCATTCTCAACTCCGTACGACTTCTACCAGGAACTAAACCGCAAGAGAGCCTTTAGGACGGGCTCCTCCCATAAAGATACAAGCATATTTCGTGCCATTTGCACAGCCGCACCGAGATTTTTCAGCACCATCCGACGATTGACCATAAAACAGGCTGGTTTTGGCCAGATGAATTTTCCGGCCGCGCAGTTTATTCCGGATGCTCTAGGCAACTTCACCTATAGATGCTTTGCACGGGCAACCACTCGCCCATTACGATATTTACATTATGCGTCTCAAAATGAGAATATCTTTCAAATTGCACACATCTCTGCCAGAGGCACCGGCGGACCTGCGCGACATATGTGAGAAAACCATTTGCTTTCTGTCAGTTGTGCAGGAAGTCTGCGCCCGGGACTGGAGGGGATCAGGCAGATGACGCGGATGAAAGCATGGCAAACGCTGGCCGCTGGGGCGCCGATGCAACTTTGCGAGGTGGATATTCCCATCCCCGGCCCGGGCGAGGCTCTGGTCCAGGTTGCAGCGGCAGGGCTGAATTTTGCCGATCTGCTGATGAACCAGGGGCGGTATCAGGTGCGCCATTCACTGCCGGTGACCGGCGGGCTGGAGCTTTCCGGCAGCCTGGTCGCTATCGGGCCCGGAACCGCTGGAACCGGCGGGCCCGCGACCGGCGCGCGGGTGGCGGCGCTGGTGTCAAAGGGCGGATTTGCGGAATATGCGGTCGTGCCGGCGGCGGCGCTGGTCGAACTGCCCGAGGGCATGGATTTCGCCACGGCCGCCGGGTTCCAGATCGCCTGGGGCACCTCGCATCTGGCGCTCGCGGGCAAGGCCATGCTGCGGGAAGGTGAGACGCTGTTTGTCACCGGCGCTGCGGGCGGGGTCGGCCTGACGGCGGTCGCGATCGGGCATCTCCTCGGCGCGCGGGTGATTGCCTCGGTCCGGGGCGCAGAGAAAGCAGCCATCGCCCGCGCCGCCGGCGCCGATGAGGTGATCGACAGCGACGCGCCCGACCTGAAGGACCGGCTGCGCGCGCTTGGCGGCATCGACGTGACCTATGACACGGTGGGAGGAGCGGGATTTGACGCCGCGATGCGGGCGACAAGGCCGGGAGGGCGGATGCTCGCCATTGGTTTCGCCGGCGGCGAGGTGCCGCATGTGCCGCTCAACCAGTTGCTCGTGCGCAATATTACGGTGATCGGCTTCTGGTATGGCGGTTATTCCGATTTCGCCCCCGGCGAGCTTGCGGCGAGCCTGCGCCAGCTCTTCGCCTGGTGGCAGGAGGGGCGCATTCACCCGCTGATCTCGCAACAGCTGCCCTTCACGCAACTGGAAGCAGGGCTGGAGACCATCCGCAACCGCCAGGCGACCGGCAAGCTGGTTCTGCTGACCACCCCCGGCTGAGGCGACCGCCCCTACCCGCCATAGGCGCAGCGCAATTCGGACAGAAGCGCCGCCGCCACCTCGCCCCCGGCATCGCCGCGCATCGTGTCGAGCGCATAGAGCCCGATCTTCGTCCGCCCCAGGGCGGGCAGCGCATTCTCGCCGCCGATCGGCTGGGTCGCTTCCGGCAGGCCATCTGCGATGCGCACCGTCACCGCAAGATCCGCCGCGACCGAGGCATCCACCACCTGGTCGCTTTCGCCATCAACCGCCAGCTCCCAGGGGATCCCGGCCTGGTCCAGCGCGGTCATCGCCAGCGACCGGAAGATACAGCTTTGCTTGAAGCCAAGCCGCAGCGGCCGGCGCTGCCAGGCGGTACCATCAATCGCCCCGATCCATTGCAACTGCCGCAATGACAGCACCTCGGCGCCGGCATCGGGCTGGTCTTCGGTGGTCACGATCACATCGAATTTGCCGCGTGCGAAATCCTCTTTCAGGTGCAGCGTGAACGAGGACACCAGGTTGATCCGCATCAGCGGCCAGCTTTGCCCAAGCCGCTTCAGGATCTGGGGGATCGCCGGATAAACAATGTCATAGGGCACCCCCAGCCGGATCTCGCCCTGGTATTTCGCGCCCCCCAGCCGCGACAGCGCCTCGTCATTGATCTCAAGGAGGCGCCGGCCATAAGAGACCAGCATCTCTCCCTCGGGCGAAAGCACCAGTTTGCGCGCCGCCCGCAGGAACAAAGGCAGCCCAAGCGCCTCTTCAAGCCGCTTGATCTGCATCGAAACCGCCGATTGCGTCAGATTGAGAAATCCCGCAGCCCGCGTCACACCGCCGACATCGGCCACGGTGACGAAGGAACGGAGCGCTGTCATGTCGAGGTTGCGCGGCATATCACAAATCCTGATGAATAACCCAACAATCATTCATTTCCATTATGGAAGGTTTTCGGCGAGACATCAATATGCCTGATGCAACCACAGCTCCGCATCACAGAATCAGATCATAAGGACTCCGGTGATGTCTGACCTCAGCCTGGCTTTTCTCTCGCGCCTGCCCCGCAAAAACGCGCGGCCCGGGTTCTGGCGCCGGATCGCGCTCGCCTATGCCCTCCGGCGCCACCGCCGGCAGCTCGCGAGGCTGGACAGCCGGCTTTTGCGCGATATCGGCCTGAGCCGCCGCGAGGCCGAAGCCGAGGCTGCCCGCCCCTTCTGGGATGCGCCGGGCCATTGGTATCGCTGAAGGTATCGCTGCGGGCTTCGCGGGGTCTCACGGCATCATCCCGCTCCCTGCGCCTGCCCGACCCCGGTGCCGATGCGGGCCCCTATCCGGACAGGAGACAACAAATCGCAACAGATGACATGATTTTTAACCCACACGCGGGCAGAAATCCTTGAAATCACGCCGATCCTTTCCGATATTCGGGCAGTGAGGTGCGCCGGACTCCCCGGCGTTGCCCTTAGGGACAACATCGGAGGCTTAAATGGCTCAATATGAAACGGTCCGCGGTGTAGGCGTTGGCGCCCGCGCTCAGATCGATGAAGGGCTTCGCGCCCATATGAACAAGGTCTACGGGCTGATGTCCGTGGCGATGCTGATCACGGCTGCTGTGGCCTGGGGGATTTCGGGTCTGACCACGACCACCGATCCGTCGGTGGCTGTGGCTGAGATCCGTAACGGCACTTATCTGACACAGTTCGGCTACACCCTCTTCGCCTCGCCGCTGAAATGGGTGATCATGTTCCTGCCGCTGGTGATGGTTTTCGCCTTTGGCGCGCTGGTCAACCGTCTCTCGGTCGCGTCGGCCCAGCTGTTCTTCTACGTCTATGCGGCGGCCATGGGCCTGTCGCTGTCCTGGATTTTCATCGTCTTCACCGGCGGATCGATCGCTTCGACCTTCCTCGTGACCTCGATCTCCTTCCTGGCGCTGTCGCTTTATGGCTATCTGACCAAGCGCGATCTGTCGGGCATGGGCACCTTCCTGATGATGGGCCTCGTTGGCCTGATCGTCGCGATGGTCGTGAACATGTTCCTGCAATCGGAAGGTCTTGCTTTCGCGATCCCGGTGATCGGCGTGCTGATTTTCGCCGGCCTGACCGCCTATGACACGCAGAACATCAAGAACACCTATATCCAGCACGCAGTGACCGGTGATCAGGAATGGCTCGGCAAGGCCGCCATCATGGGCGCGCTGAGCCTCTATCTCGACTTCATCAATCTCTTCATGTTCCTGCTGCAATTTATGGGTAACAGAGAGTAAAATTTTTCCGAGATCACACTCGGCACAGGAGGCCCCGCCAGCGCAAGTTGGCGGGGCCTTTTTTTTTAGCTTGCGCGCCTTCGTTGGAGGAAAGACCACAGCATATCCGCCCTGGGCCACCGGGGAACAAAGCAATGGATGGGCTGGCCTTCTCCACTGCAGCCATCAAACAGTGAAGGTGGAGAAGGCCAGCCCACTTGCCCCATCGCCCACAAGAAAAGTGTAGGCGTATGGCCTGCAACATGCTTACCCTATTCACATCTCGATACACGAATGCACGCAGGCTTGTCTCCGGCTCATGGATGATATCGATGCTGAACTACCGTCTCCTTCACACCCCCGCTCCTAACGCGTCATACGCCCCGCAATACCTGTTGCTCGACCGGGAGCACGGATCAGTTTGCATCATCGGCACTCTCTATGCCGCGCATCTCGCGCGGTCCGGTCGCAGCCGAAACACTATCCACGGTGAACTCCTGGGACTGGCAAAGCTGCTCACCTGGAACGACGAGAATGAGGAGTCCATGACCACCTCCCTGTCGCACGGAGCACCACCAACGTTAGCGCAGGCTTACAGTTTAAACTATTGGCTCAGGCGCAAAGGCGGCATTGGCTTTGAAGGTGCACCACCGACACAGGCGCGGACACTGAATGCATCAATGAGTAGCATATACCGGTGCATCCGCTGGGCACTTGTTGTGGGGAACGCCCACCGACCTGAGGAAATGCGTTCGGCACTCCATTCTTTCGATGTAGTATTGTCGCAGGTCGGAAAAATTACAGTGGGAGCAATTTCGACCGCACCTGACCTGACAGACGCAGAGATTCAGTCGATCGAAACATACCTTCTGCGTGAGAGCCGCAATCCCGATAAGCCCGCAGCTCTTCGCGACTACCTAATGTGGCGCATGGTCATCTGACCTGCCACGGGATTTTTCCTCCATCTGCGACTAGAGTCCGGCCCATTGAAAGGACGGACGATGAAGAAGGCACGACTGACGGAAGAGCAGATTATCGGCATCCTGCAGGAGCACGAGGCTGGGGCGAAGTGCGCTGACCTGTGTCGCAAGCACGGGATGTCGGAAGGCACGTTCTATGCATGGAAGGCGAAGTATTCCGGGATGACGGTGTCTGAGGCCAAGCGGCTGAAGGTGCTGGAGGACGAGAACGCCAAGCTCAAGAGGCTGCTGGCCGAGCAAATGCTCGACATGGCGGCGATGAAGGAACTGCTGGAAAAAAATGGTGACGCCCGCCGTGAAGCGCGAGGCTGTCGCGCATCTGAAGGCCCATGTCGGGCTGTCGGAACGGCGGGCGTGCGAGATTGCTGGGGCGGATCGCAAGATGGTTCGCTACCAGTCTCAGCGTGCGCCTGACACGGCCCTGCGCGGTCGGCTGCGGGATCTGGCCAATGAGCGACGCAGGTTTGGCTACCGGCGGCTCACCACCGCCCGCGCGGAGGATCCCTTCACTTCGATCTAAGATCTTTGCCGGCGGGCGGAGGTTCCGGTGGCAAGCCTCACCCGGATCGCCGAGACTGACGGGTTCCGCCCCGCCTTCGGCCTCGCCCATCGCAAGGGGCTCTGGGCGATCACCGGCCTGGCCTAGACGGAGCTTCCCTTCCTCCCCACAGCGGCCAATCCCGACAGTGCCCCGCGTTAGGTCATCGAGCCCCCGCCGTCATGCTGCGCCCGATGGCGGCAGGCCGCGAGGTGGTCGAGTATTACAGCCATACCGGCCTGTCGCTGCGTCGCCATCAGGTTGCCTTACTGCGCGAAGCCCTCACCCGGCGCCAGATCGTCACCTACCCTGAAGCTGGAACGACGTTGTGGCGTCAACACTTGGGCATCCAGAAAAGGGCAAGAGAGGCCGGATCGGAAGTTGATGAGGTCTGGCTCGACTACGACCGCTTCAAGTTAGATGTGGCAATGATTGAAGGTGAAGGCCGCCTTACCCGATTTGATGAGAGCAAGCCGTGGGGGCCATCCAATGTTTGCCGCATGGATCATGCTGCTATAGTTGAGCGAACACACGCAAACGCGACCACTGTCGGCCAGAAGGAATTTCCCTCCATCGCAAGAGCGCTCGAGCACTTTGGAACCCCTCACAACGTCTATAATGCGCGCATCAAGGCAGGATGGAGCGAATACCGCGCGATGACAGAGCCGCTCGGCAAGAATGCCAAGAAGCCATTCATCTTCGATGGCCGTGAATACGAAAGCCAGGCGGACTGTGCCCGGATAGTCACGCTGGTGCGCTCGTAGAGTTTGCTCTGCAGATGGAACAGAAGCGCCCCGCCCGAGGCGCTGAAGGGCAGATAGCCAAGTTCTGTATTGACCCAGTGAAACTCTGCTCATGTTACAAGGGAAAATGTGGCAATGAGTGTGACCATGGACGACAGCATCAAGCGCTGGACGGCGAAGCGTAAAACCGCGCTGGTGATCGAGATCATTCAGAGCAAGACCACGGTGGCCGAGGCCAGCCGGTCCTTCGACCTCTCGCCTTCTGAGATCGAGGGGTGGGTCGATGACGCGAAGCGGGGGATGAAGAATTCCCTGCGGGCGAACCCGCTCGACATCCGCGAACAATATGAGAAGCAGCGGAAGGACCTGCAGGAGGCCTATGGCGAGGCCCTGCTGGATGCGGCGGACGACAAATGATCCAGAGGCATTGGAATGCCCCCACTGAGTGGTCCGGTTTGAATGTTAGTGCATTGTCGGCCTGTGGTCCATTTGCACGAAGGTCTCT